>JADLAF010000139.1 GCA_020848375.1 Ignavibacteriaceae bacterium | reverse complement strand
ATATATACTTTGCGGAACTCTGCGATTCCTCTGCACACTCTGCGTTAAAACTCCTCTTTGCGGGCATTGATGGGGACAATGGGGACACTAGGGACGCCGGGCTTTTGATTTGATACTTCGACTTTATTGAATGATTCCCCTTTGCGTCTTAGCGTTTTATAAACGAGCAGAATCATTCTCAATCAATTGTTTTCAGCTAATATATATTGCCACATATTACTAATTACTAATTCCTAATTAAAACAAAAAACCCTCTCCGGTAACAAAACCAGAGAGGGTCTTTTAAGATCAGTTATATACTGAAGCTTATTTCAGCATCTGCATTTTAATGGTCTTTGTGAAGTTACCAAACTGCAGCTCAGCAACATAGTTACCGCTTGCAACCTTTGCACCTGCATTTGAAGTACCATCCCAGTTCAATTCATAAGAACCCTTTGCAAGGAATTCATTATTAATGAGGGTTTTTACTTCAGTGCCGAGCATATCATAAATCTTCAGTGAGATTTTTTTGTCAACCGGCAGAGAGAATCTCAGCATGGTTGAGGGGTTGAACGGATTCGGGAAGTTCTGAGCCAGAACATAGTCTTCAGGAGAAATGAAATCAAGTTCTTTCATTTCGAGACCAGTGCTGGTTGCTTCAAAGTGAATGAGGTTGATTTTCCTTTCGTTGTTGATTTTTGTTGTGCTGACCAAGGTGTAGGTAGAATCAGAAGGATTCCATGTGCGGTTGCTTACTGTTATTGAATCATAGACACTCTGGAAAGCGGCAGCGATTTCAAGAGCCCCATCGCCGTCTGAATCGAAAGCTTTTGTGAACTTCGAAATGAATGGGCTTTCAGTAAATACGGTATCAATTGTTCCGAGAGAATCATAAATATCAACAAAAGCGAAAATCCTGGGTTTCTGTCCGTCATAATAAACCGTGTTGGTATAGTTAGCGGCATCAAGGAGACTTCCCTGACCGGTATATTCAACTGCAACAATGTTGTATTCGTTGGTACCGCCGAGGAGGATTTCCTGCTTGCCGTTACCGTTAAAGTCACCGGAGCCAATGCCCCAGAATGATCCTTCAGCGGCACCGCCTGCGGTCCAGCCATTCGGAGAAACAACACCAAACTTTGAAGGGTCGAATATATATAGACCGGTATCAGTAGCTGCGAAATCAAGAAGTCCGAGACCATAGGTGAGTGAGTCACCGCCGTAAAGAACAGTGCCAATTTCGTCACTTCCGTCGCCGTCAACATCTGCAACGGTGAAGCCCATATATCCGACATGGTCGCCTAAGGTACCGCGGGTAACTTCTGAATAGAAGCCCGTTACACCTGTATCAGGATAGCTGTAGGAATCAGTGCCTCTTGGTCTGATGCCCCAGAAGCCCATGAAGTTCCAGTGCATGTTAACAATCATAGGTTTGTCGTTGCCAGCTACATCAGCAAGCTGTGACTCCCAATGAGAGACACTGAATACTTTGCTGTTTGCGGTTACAACTGCGGGGTCGCCGCCTTCTAACTGCCAGCTTGCAAATCCGGGGAATGAACCAAATACGCCGAGGACATATACACCGTGGTCACGGTTGGACATGATGAGTTCATCAAAACCGTCACCGTCAAAATCAGCAACGGCACCAACTTCGCGGTTGGTTCTGAAGTTGCCTACGCCCTGAGCAGCAAAGTAGTTTGCCGGAAGAACAAAGGCGGGTTCAGTTCCGTAATTATTATCTCCTGAACCCTGATATTCATATACATGAACTTCAAAGTCAGCAGCGGTGGTTGTGAGCGGAAAGATAATTTCTTTATTGCCGTCACCATCAAGATCGCCGGTTCTTACCCAGCGTGGTGTGCTTCCTGAGCTTACACCAACTCTGGTTTTTGATGACCAGACTAGCTCAAGAGTGTTGGATGCGGTCAGTTCCCAAACGTGAACGCGTCCGCCGTTTGTATAATCAGTGCCAACAAATTCTTTTTTGCCGTCACCATCCAGATCACCTGCATAGTGTACAGTTCTTGCACCTTTGTCAGTACTGTGAGGTCTTACGGAATCAGGCAGTGAAGTGCCGACTCCGAAGAGATTGCCTGTTGCATTTACATTCAACTGCGCTTCAGCAGTGAAAAAGAATGCAAGCACAAAGGCAGCAGATAAGTATAGTTTTTTCACACGGTCCTCCGTTGATTATTGTTAGAATTATTGCACTTGTGCAAGATATCTGTCGATATCCCGAACAAATGCAGATTTGCTGAAATCTTTCTTTACCAGTTTAAATAACTTCTTCGCTTCATCTGTATTACCTGCCTCCAGAAAGTTAATGCCTGCGTAGAGCAGATACTGCGGCTTAAATACCATATCGTCTGAAACCTCTGAAGCTTTCAGATAATACTCGGCAGCGTCTTCCGGTTTTTTTTCTGCCTCGTAACATGCAGCCAGTCCTGCCAGCGCGGTTGCTTTGAGCAGTTCATTTGAACCTGAATATTCTTCATATTGTTCTTTGGCTTCGGTATATTTACCCAGAGCATAGTAACTGTTAGCAAGATATATACGGGCGGTTTCACCGTTTTCAGTTCCTGAATAGGTTTCAACCAATGACTTTAAGCCCTTAATATTTGCAGCCGGACGACCGTCAATCGCTTCGATATATGAACCACTGTCATAGATGCTCATCACCTTTGCAATTTCAAGACTTGCTTTTTCGTTGTCAAGTCCTTTGTAGTATCCGACCAGAAAATATGCAGCAATAGCAACAACAACAATTACCGATGCCATTACCACTTCTTTTTTAGATTTTTCCAGCCAGTCAGTTACTTCGTAGTAACGGGCGGTCATGGAGCTTGGTTTGATTTCCTGTTTTTTGGCGAAATCTTTCTTTTTCCTCAGCATTGTATCCTGTTATATTTTTATTATAAAACTCTTATATGATTCGAAAATATCCAGCCGCGGTTTCCGCGAAGAACTTCAGCGCGATATGCTCCGGGTCTGGTTATAACTGCACTCAAATCCCCCTCTTCACTGCTGGCGAAGAGCACCCCGTTTCTTAAAACTCTTACCATGTTCTTCGCAGAACCTGGTACTGACACTTTTATCTCTGCTTCCTTTTCAAGCCGGAACTCATCCCCCATATAGTAAACTGTGGTACCTGATACCATAGCGAACCGGAAGCCCTCTGCGTCCCCCAAATAGTGATTTGCAAAAAATGTTCTGCCGTTTTTTAACGCGTTCAGAATGGCATCCCTGAACCGGGGGTACTGCTCACTTATGCTAAAATCATAATTTTCATTCAGCAAAATATGGGTTCTGATGGACTTGAACAATACTTTATAGGGAAAAACTTCTACCTCCATAAGCCCCAGCAGGTTGACTTTGTGCGCGTGAGCATCAACACCCCCAATTCCCACAACCCTCCTATTCTGGCTAAGCCGGTCCCATGTTTCAAGGGTCTCCTGAGGGGGCATTTTAATCGATTTAAGAGGGTGAACAAAGGAGTGATATTTATTCTCCTCAGTAAGGTTTTCCATCCATTCTGACATGTGATTCCATATTTCCATTCCGGTGAAGTCATCTGTTTCCCACTCTGTCCAGGGGTATGGCGGATATTCCTTATGGGAGCTTCTTTTTTCGTGTGGATGAGCCAGAAAACCGATTCCCCCTGCCTCTTTTATCATCCGAACGTAGTCTTTGGCTGGTACCCTGGTTGAAATGGTTTTGTCCACTCCAAAAGCGAGGTAATGGTTGCAGTTTTCTTTATCGTTAATTTCGCAGCCGACAATTAAAGCAGTATTGCCGTGAAACCCCTCAAATCCCTCTTCTTTTGCCCTGAGTGTATTATGATCGGTGAGCATAATGAAGTCCAAACCCAGTTCACGCGCAAAACGGACAATTTCTGTCACCTCCCCGGATCCATCTGAAAAAACAGAATGGATGTGAACAGAACCTGTGTACTCAAACATATTCATATTGGTACAAACTTAATCAAAATACCGCTTAGAGCCAATGCAATTTTGGTGACCGGTGTCAAGCCAAAGGGAGGGTCGGGTTTTTGACGCAGGTGCTCTAAAAACGCTGTGTAAGGTCAAGATAAACTCTGCCGAAGGTAATGTTCCGGCTGAATGACTCCTCAATACTAAATGTCAGATAGGTTTTTTCGAGGAATCTCCAGTTTAAGTCTCCCTGAAGCATATTTTGGCTGAATGTAAGCCGTGAAGAGCCGTAGGAATAAGATGCCCTTCTCAGACCGGCTGACCAGGAAAAGTTTTCCCCTATGTCATTCCGGTAAAGGATAGAATGATAGTCCGAGCTGGAGTACGATGCCTCGCTATGTGTATAGGAATATGAGGTACTGCCCCCGATGTAGGGAATTTTTGACCACCCTGCGTAACCCGTGTAGGTAACGGCTGTTTTTAGGTCCCCCTGCCTGAATCTGAAGCCGCCTGAGAGGTTTAAAGTAAGATAAGCCAACGGACGGTAATTGAGCTGAATACGGGTGCCCTCACTGAGCGGATTTGAAAAACTGCTGTCAATCAGATTTCTGTAAGTGTAATAGAAGACCGGATTTCGCCGGGCATCATAAGAAACTGTTGCCTGAAATTCCCGCGTGATTTTTGCTCTTGCCTGTATATATATACTCGTGAGCTCCGGCACCCCGCCTGACTGCCCGGGTATATCTTTATAAAAGTCTGCTTCCGCTGCGGCATAAATCATCAGCCAGCGGAAATAGTTTCCATACTGCTGAAAAGAAAGAAACTGCCGGTCAGTATTAAAACTGTTTGTCTGATGAACAAATGCTAAAGTGTTTTCCATCGTACCGGTGCTCAAAGAGTCACTGCGGCTGAGGAAAACACCCCCCTGAAATAAATTAAAATCAAATCCATACTGCACGGGCGAAGGTCTGGCACCGGCAAAGGCACCGTAACGGTAACCGGCTGAACTGTTCTCATACTGCACCCCGTCAATGGCTCCAAGTGAAGGATGCCATTTGCTAATTTTCCTTCCCACCGTAACTTTGCCAGTGCCATCATTCTCATAGGATGCATAGAGATCATACGGAATCAATCTGTTTATTGGATTCGAGTTTATTCGCCGCCACTCCTTTACACTGTAAGCATAATTCAAATGAGTGCCCAGTGTAAGCCCCTGTATATATACATTTTGCGAGGTAAGGGAAAGTGTATATCTCCATCGCTGATTATCATCAGCCGTGCCGGTATTCACCATAGTTGTGGAGGACTGAATTCCGGCTCTACCTCTCAGTTTTTCTTCTGTTTTAACCGGCTTCGGCAATGGTTTTTCCTCTTTTATTACAACCGCTTCATCTTCAGGTTTAGCAGAGGAATCAGAGGATGCTGAAACAGTATCCGGCTTAACAATGGCTTTAATTTTTACAAAAAGTAAATCTCCCGGCTTTATCTGAATACCGGAAAGCAAGGGACCCGCGGCCGACCTTGAGGAAATGAACTTAATCAAAACGGCAGGAGTATATACGCGTCCGTCATAACACAGCAAAGTATCACCCGATGAAATTCCTTCCGTTGAGCTGAATTCGGTATAAATATTCTGCGAAGTTACGTACGTTACTTTCCCCTGCTTCATTTCTGATCTCTGACCTAATATAAGGCATGGCAGTGCAAACCAGAGGAAAGCAATATATACTGAAAAATACTTTCCTTTGTTCATCAGTGCACCTTTTCAGTATTTGGGAGCCGGAGTTTACTGTCACCATCCGGATGACAGTTCAGGCAGGCAGCGCTGTTATATTGATAATTATTAACCCCTTCATGTTCATCGTCCATATCGGGCTGATTGTGTTCATGGCAGCTTATGCAGGTAAATATGGCAAAGTTGCTTCCGCTCTGATGACACTGCGAACATTGGTTCCACTCATTTCGATGCTGACCGCTATATATCGGGAAATGTTGAGTGTCATGATTAAATGTTGACGGCTCCCACGCTGTCTGTGAGTGACAGGTTTCGCATTCATGCGGAAATCCGGCATTGGCGTGATTCGGGTTTTGCGCTCCGGCAAAATCATCCTGATGACATCCGTAACAGGTGTTAGGTGTCTGAGCATAATTTCCGTTATGGCAGTCCGAGCAGTTATTCCTGATTTGTGCATGCCTGCCCAGGAGCTGAAAATAACTGTCGTGATCGGGGAACTGCGCGGGTGACCATCCGGCATTTGTTGTATGACAGGTCTGGCAGTCCGTTGAGAGCGCAAGCACTTCATGATCAGGATTTGAGGATGCGCTGAAATCCGTCTGATGGCATGATATACATTGGTCGGATGCGGCAGTTAAAGAACCAGTGTGACAGTCTGAGCATTGTCTTCCAGTGTGCGCGCCGGTAAGCGGAAACTGTGTTGAGGCATGGCTGAAAGAAGATGGAATCCAGGCATTTGCATCATGGCAGGTCTCGCATGAAACCGGTATGCCCGCACTCTGATGATCCGGGTTCAGCGCTCCGGCATAGTCGGTGTTATGGCATGAATTACAGTCCGTGGGGGTTGAAGCATAACCTGATGCGTGACACTGGCTGCATGTTAAAACGGTATGACTGCCGGTAAGCGGAAAATTTGAAACTGCATGATTGAACGCGCCTTCAGACGAGCCGTCAGGGTGGCAGACAAAACACCCGCTGCTGATATATACGTAACCGCTTACCCCCTGATGTTCGTTATCCATATCGGTGCGGTTATGTTCGTGGCAGCTTACACAGGTATATACTCTGTAATTTGAAGAATTTGTATGGCAGTCAGAACAGTTGTTCCATTCATTATCATGATCCCCTGAGTATATAGGAAAATACTCAGCATCATGATCAAATGAGGCCGGGCTCCAGCCAACTGTTGTATGACAGGTTTCACACTGCTGCGGAAAGTTTGCTGCTATATGATTCGGATCAGCCGCCGAATTAAAATCGGCAAGATGACATGAGTTACATGCCGAAACTGAATTTGTATATCCTGATGCGTGACATGAGTTACAGTCTTCTGATGTATGCGCACCAGTTAAGGTAAATCCGGTTACCGCATGGTCATAAAGCGATGGCTTCCATTGTGAAGTTGTGTGGCAGTCAGAACACTCAGCAGTCAGCCCTGCGGTCTGATGATCAGGGTTAAAAACCGTCTGCAGTTTATTTTCATGACAGTGCTGGCATGAAGTACTGACCGGTTGAGAAAATCCACCCGTGTGGCATCCGGCACAATCTGCGGTAATATGAGCACCGGTTAAAGGGAAAAGTGATATACTATGATTAAAGGCACCCTCTGCATCACCATTCGGATGACAGCTCAAACAGGCATCACTTGAGTATAGATAACCCTGAATGCCGCCATGCTCCTGATCCATATCGTTGCGGTTGTGCTCATGGCAGGTGACGCAGCTAAACACAGTATAGTTTGAGGGTTGTGTATGGCAGTCAGCACAGCTATTCCATTCATTTCTGTGTTTGCCACTGTAGATAGGAAAATATAGACCGTCATGATCAAACTGAGCCGGCTGCCATCCGCTTGTGGTGTGGCACTGCGAGCAGTCAAGGGGGAATCCGGCACTCACGTGATTCAGATCTGTTGTGTTCAGGTAATCATCATTATGGCAGCTATTGCAGTCAGTCGGAGTATTTGCGTAACCGGAAGTATGACAGCTATTGCAGCTTACGGTTGTGTGACGCCCGGTTAAGGAGAAGTCTGTCAGATTATGATCAAAATCAGCAGGAACCCAGCCGTATATACTATGACAGCTTTTACAGTCAGTGCTAAATCCGGATGCTGTATGATTCGGATTTGCTGTTGCGTTATAATTATCAAGATGACAGGTTTTGCAGTCAGAACTCAGTCCGGTGAACCCTCCGCTGTTATGGCAGGAAAAACAGCTTGGCAGGTTATGACCGCCGAGCAGCGGAAAAAACTCATGACTAAAGCTCCCCCCTATCCATGATCTGTCCGTTACTGCGTGGCACTCCGTGCAATCAGTTGAAAATCCGGAAGCTGCATGGTTAGGGTTATTTGCAGAAAGATACTGCTCCTTATGACAGGTGTAACACTCCGCCTGCATCACTTCAAACTGAAGACTAACATATTCGGTGTGGCACTGTCCGCAGTCAGCATCCTGATGCGCACCGAGCAATGGGAAACGTGTTTTTTCGTGCAATCCCTTTATATCAGTTACCAACCAGCTTTGTGGTGTATGGCATTGAGCGCAATCATTACCAAGGGTGCTGCTGTGTATATCTTTATGACAGGTAAAGCAGTCCTGCTCAGCTTTATTAAAAACCAACTCAGTGTGACACTGCCGGCAGTCAACAACTTTATGCTGCCCGGCGAGCGGGAAAGCAGTGGTACTGTGATCAAATTTCATGGGCTTAAGCAGCTTATTCCATGAAGTTGATGTGTGGCAGTCAGAGCAGTCTGCTTTAAGCCCGGTACCGTGCGGTGATTGCGCTAAAGTGTTAATCGCAAGAAAAACAAAAATCACGATTACTTGTGACACGCCGCGCACTTGAAATCCTGTAATTTATATTGTAGATACGTCTGACCATTCATTGTCACGGGAGTATGACACTCGGCGCAGGGCACTTTTGCATGTGCGCCTTCAAGTGAAAATCTGGTAGTGTTATGATTAAACAGAACCGGCTTCCATTGTTCATATCCGTGACAGCTTTCGCAGGAGCCAGGTCCTTTATCAGCGAACTGCCCCCGGTGTATATCCTCATGGCACTGAATACAGTCTTTTGTTAATGAGGCGAACCGGTATTTATTTACCGTATTTTTTGATGTATGGCAGTCCATGCACCCTGCTTTGCTGTGTTTTCCCTTCAGCGGGAATTCAGTTTTTGTATGATCAAAAGAAACCTGTTTCCAGTTTTGCAATGAGTGGCAGTTTTGACAGGCAGAGCCACCGCCATATATACTGCTGATTTCATTTCCATGCACATTCTCATGGCAGGATGTACACTCTTTAGTTAGTGGATTAAAAACCCATTGATCTTCCTTTTTATGACAGCTAAAACAAGGCAATGAAAGATGAGCCCCTTCCAATTTGAACAAAACATTGTGCTGCTCAATGGTAAAAAGAGATGGTGTATAACCATTAACAGTGTGACACAGTGAGCAGTCCTTAAGTATTCCATCTGATGTAAACTGCCCCTTATGTGCATCATTATGGCAGTCTGTGCAGTACTCAAATTTTGGTTTTGATGATATACCGCCACTGTGGCAGTCATTACAGGTAACCTTCTGATGTTTGCCAAGTAATGGGAACTTTGTTTTACTGTGATCAAAATTGCCGGTCTTCACCTGACGGAAGTCAGTCGTGTTATGACACTTCTGGCAGTCAGAACCGAACCTGCCTTGATGAGGATCAGTGTGGCAAGGAGTGCAGTTTGCTGATGAGATACCCTTAAACTTCTGAAACGGTTTTCCGTTTTTCGTTTCAGTTTTATGACAATCAGCACACTGAACGCTGATGTGTTTTCCGGTAAGTTTGAATTGGGATTTGTTGTGATCAAACAGTTCAGCGGGCTTAAATGAATTTGTATTGTGACATTTCTGACAGTCGTTACCCAGAGTGTTTTGATGAACGTCAGCGTGGCAGGTAAGGCAATTCTGATTAAGACCAAGAAAGGTTTTTTTTCTGTTCTTCAGTTTTGAATCAGTGATGAACTCTTTTTTGTGGCAGTCGCTGCATTCAGCTTTTGCGTGTGTGCCGGTTAATTGAAAGCCGGTCTTTTCATGATTAAACTTTTTTTCATCAAAGCGGACAATCTGAAACTCCCTGCCATGATGTTCACTATGGCAGCTCCAGCAGTTTTTTCCCTTTACTTCAGAAGAGGCGTGGTATCCCCTGCCTGCATTCATGAGCGATTTAACCTCGGTATGACAGTCTAAGCATTTGGAATTATATACCTGTTCGCCGAGCACATGACATTTTGTGCAGTTGCTCATCCCTTCCAGTCCGGCGTGTGCTTTTGTTAGTTCACCCGGAGAGATCTGCCCTGCAACTCTTACTGAGATCAGAACAGCAAACAAAAAGGTATGTAATAAATTCAAAAAAGCAGATCTAATGTTACTGTCCGTTACATAATTGTAAAAGTGTAATATATGAAACAGTTAAAAAATAAGGAGAAAAGGGACACGTTCAATGCCTTAAAATTGCTTCTCCGAACTTTTTTGTGATCTGCACCCCTATTTTTTCCAGGAAAGAAGTAGGGAGCTCTCCCCCGGCAAAAACGTAAACAAGGTCGTTCTTTATTGTTTGAGCAGCGCCTGAGGAGTTATAAATAAGTATTACCGAGTCTTTTGTTATCTCTCTGACTGTGGTGTTCATCAGGAGTTGGACAGTGCCGTTTTTTGCTGCTGCTGAAATCTTTTCCGAGTTCTGTGGTTTAAGTCGGCTGAAGGTCTCCGAACGGTAGGAAAGTGAAACATGATTCCCTTCATCCGCCAGTAACAGGGCTGATTCAATGGCAGAGTCGCCCCCCCCAACTACCAGAATTTCCTGATTTTTAATCAGTTCCGGCTCAAGCAGACGGTAATAGACTTTATCAAGCTGTTCTCCGGTGCAGCCAAGCTTGCGCGGGGTTCCCCTTCTGCCGATTGCCAGAAGTACCGCGGAGGAGCGGTACTGCCCTTTTGACGTCTTAACATGAAATAAATCGTCTATTTTTTTTATCTCTTCAACTTTTTCTTGTTCGTTTATTCTGATCTGATATTTCTGAATCAAATCCTGCCAGAGAGAAATCAGCTCACTTTTTGAGGTCTCTGTCAGTTTAACCTTTCCGTGCATCGGGAGCTCCATCGGGGAGGTCATTACTAATTTAGCACGCGGGAAACTTGCAACCGTCCCGCCAATGGTATCCTGCTCAAGAGTGATATATCTGAGTCCGTTTTTTACCGCATTAAGAGTTGCACCAATACCGGCCGGACCCGCCCCAACGATAATTACATCAGCATCTGTATGGTGGTCTTTCTTAATTTTTTTCGTCAGATAATCAATGGCCTGTTTCCCTTGTTCAACTGCATTTTTTATCAGACCCATTCCACCAAGTTCGCCTGCTATATAAAGCAACGGGATGTTTGTCTCGAACTCCTGATTGACGTGCGGAAGGTCAACGCCTCTCTTCTCAGTACCAATCAGCAATGAGATTGCCTGAACAGGACATGCGTGAAAACAGGCCCCATGCCCTACACATCGGCTTGTATTCACGGTTACTGCTTTTCCTTTTGATAATCCCAATATATCTTTCTCCGGACATGCATCAATACACGCGCTCGTTCCAATACATATATCATGATCTACATAGGGATGAAGTGATACCGGCTCATAAAGCCCGGTTTCCATTGCTTTTTGAATTTTTGATGCGGTTTCCCGGTTTACTCTTTTGAGGCGTCTGATATATAAGAGGAACACAACCCCTATAAGCAGTGCGGCAAATATATATGCACCCAGTTCCTCAAGGAGTACTTCCATCAGATTTTACCCAGATTCTCCTCAGCCAATTTAGCCGCTTCTGTTCCGGGGAATTTTTCAATGATCATCTGCCACTGTTTCCTGCCCCCTTCTTTGTCCCCCTGCGCAATGCGGAGCGAACCAAGATTATACATTGCTCTGAAGTTATTCTTGTCGTAGGTCAGTATCCGCTGTGTTACTTTTTCTGCCTCGGCATAATTCTTTTTGTCATAATAATACTGAGTCAGCTCAAAAAGAATGTCAGTTCTTTTCGGGTTCTTTTCAAGAATCTTATTATATAACGCAAACGCTTCCTCAACTTTATGACCTGCATAATAGAGTTCAGCCAGTTCCCTCATGCTCATGGTGTCAGCAGGGTTCGCCTGAATCTTTGCGTTCAGATCATTAACCATGTTTAGATAATTCTGATTAACGTTTGCCTTTGAAGGCGCGTCTCCTCCCGGAGGCAGAGCACTGTGTATATCATCCTGGGGCATTCCATCAGTAACAGCCGGGGTTGTTTTCTCTTCTTTTGTGAGCTGAGTAAACAGAACCACACCCGCTCCGAGTATAAGAAGCATCAGAGGGTAAAGATATGCAGTTTTAATCTTCATTGTATTTCCTTTCTTAAAAAATCCATTTATATCCGAAGGCAAGGGTAACCGCAACGTGAATAATCATAATGACAAACATGGTAATGGCAAAGGGGAGATGAAAAATATGCCAGTATCTGAAAAGACGCTGCATCTGTCTGAGGATAACATTCCGCCTCTCGAGCTGAAACCGCTGCTTTATTGCATGAATCAGTTCTTTCCTTGCGCCCGGCGCCATCCCCTTTTCTGTATCCAGTTCGCTTTTCAGCAGATGTATCTGCCGTTTCATAAAGAAATAATCGCGCACTGGTTGCAATAGACTTGCCCAGACTCCTGGTGTTTGTTCATCTCTGTTGTCAAAGAGCAGCTTTAACCGCACAGCAAGTTTACTGCTTTTGCTGATTGTGTTTTTAATTTCTGAATCAAGTGACCTGCGGTAGTCTTCAATTTCATTGAGTGAAAGTTCATTGCCTTTTATTGAGCGGGGAATCTGCACGTATATATATCTTCCGGCGAATCCGCTCAGCACCACAGCGGTCATGCTCCAGAAGCTGACCGCTACTATACCGCCAAATTTAAATGCAGTATGGAACAGAACAAATACCGGTCCGAGCGTACAAAGAAAGATATGGAATTCCAGCCAGTGTTTCAAATATCCCCAGGAGTAAAACATCCGTACCCTTTTCCTTATCATGTAGGTTGAAACTCCCACCGCCATCATAAGCGTACCAATAATTCCAAGCCCATGCCCAATCATTCCGCTTGGTTTAAGTGATGCATGGTCAGAGGAAAAAGGTCTTTCGGTCAGGGGCAGCCGGTAATAATCATAACCATACCAGCTTAGCAGAATGAGTGAGGCAATTCCGGCAATAAAAAAGGAAGCAACATAAACTTTATGAAGGGTTTTATTCATTTATTGTAAGTACCGGCTGGATGTAACACTCTTTTCTGTAACAAAAAAGACCGGCGTTTTCAGTTATTATATACCAAAAACAACCGGTCTTGAAAAATAGGGTCAGGGGAAATCAGATCTCTACGGTTGTATTGTAGCGTGTGCTGCCCTGTTTTTTAAGCTGTTCAATTTTTGAAAGCAGAATATTGATGCGGTCATCATCAGCATCGTCATAATTATCGTATGATTCCTCAGAAGTAAATACGAACTGCTCCTGAAAATTATTTGCTTTCCCGCGAACTTCATACACAGAATAACTATCAAGCCCTTCTGCCTTCATCAGTGTTTTTAATTCTCTGATTGAAGAGAGATAAGACTCGCGGTTCTCCGCGTTAATTTCATATTCGACTGTAAAAAGCACCTTTGCCATTTTTTCCTCAGATATTATATAAAAAACTTTTCATTAACACTTCCAGTAAAATTAACTACAGCCGGACCCTGAAGATATACAGAATGAAAGCTTCCCGTTTCATCCCTTTCAAAACCGGCCTCAAGCAGATCCCCGCCTCTTGTTTTAATCTTTAGAGGAGAAGCAGCCGCATACAAAAGATTAACCACTATGGCTGAGGCGACTGAACCAGTCCCGCAGGCAAGTGTTTCATCTTCCACCCCGCGTTCAAATGTCCGAATATATATCAGCCCGTCACGGTAACTTATAAAATTCACATTAACGCCGCCCGGACTGAATTCTTTCAGATGACGTATCTCACGTCCGAGAGTTACTACATCAAGTTCATCCGGCAATTCAAAAACTCCGTCAGTGGGTCTTTGAGGATTCCGCAGGATTTTATCAGCTTCAACCACCACATGCGGTGAGCCGGTATCAGCAAAATTCGCCGTTATCATCTGCCCCCCTGCCTTAACCTTGAAACCAAGTTTCACTTTTTCAGGGAGAGAAAGGTGAAAGCGCATTTCCTGTTCGGCAATCACCCTTCCGCTGAATGCCTTTCCATTAAAGCGAAAGCGGACAGGATCATCATTCTTCCAGTAATTGATTCTATGAAACTCAAGTGCACACCGGGCTCCGTTGCCGCAGAGACTGCCCTTCAGCCCGTTTGAGTTAAAAAACTCCAAGCTAAAAGTGCCGTCATCCTCCGGCTGATAGGTCAACAGACCGTCTGCCCCGATTCCTCTTCGCCTGTCGCAGAGCAAAGCTATACTTCCGGCTGAAAGCGGAATTTCGGGGTGCTCTCTTCTATCAAAAATCAGGAAATCGTTTCCGGCTCCGTTCATCTTGGCAAAAGAATAATTTTTCATAGACTGTGTAATTTACTTCAATAGTAGTAGGATTTCAATAAAAATATTTGGTTTTTTAGTAAATTTGGGGCAGAAATGTATATTTTTAAGCCGTTTTGAGGGGTTAACGGCTTATTTGAAGAATCGTAAAAAATGATTCCGGCTTGGCTCAAACTATGGAATGTCAGTCTGTTTGAGTTTTGTGAACAGACCAGGCGGGATTTACCTCACATCTTATTTCAAGCTGTGTGTAATGTACTTTTTTCTTTTTGAATCTATAGGTTGTTGTGTTATGTTATATCAAATAATTACCTAATCTTTTCAGGGTTAACGGGTTCACGTGATCAAATTACTTATTCTGAACATACTGATTGTCAGTTCTGTTTTCGTCTTTCCGCAGGACGTTCCGTCTCTTGACAGTCTCATGCGCGTGGTCGAAAATCAGTCAGGGGAAGTACGAGCCAAAACATTACTGGTGCTTTCCTCCGAGACCCGGCTCAAAGATTTAGCCCGTTCTTACACATACGCCCGCGAAGCTCTTTCAATTTTTACTTCTCTTGGTAATTTCTCAGGCAAAGCCAAAGCAGGACTTGAACTGGCCCTCTGTTATTTCAATGAACAGAAATACTCTGAAAGCACACGAACCCTCAATATCGCTATGTCTGATGCAAGGAGCGGAAAGGATTCTGTTACTTACGCTTACATAATCACCAGTCTGGCAGATATCATCGAAAAAGAAGGCAGAACCGATGAGGCGATACGGCTTCACGAGGAGGCATTCGGCATTATGATGCGATTCGGTGAGGAGCGGGGTGCATCGGTTGAGCTGGCCAGTATCGGTCTGATATACTGGAGAAGAGGTGATAACCTGCCCGCTCTTAAGTTATTCCGTGAGGCCTATGAAATCCGTAAAAAGCTCGGGCTTAAACGCAGCATGGCAATGGCGCTTAACAATATCGGTGTCGTTTACTGGAGAATGGGAATTTACGAAAAGGCATTTGAGGCCTATTCTGAATCCTATGAACTCCGTAAAACCGTAAATGATGTGAGGGGTATGATTATTACCACCAATAATATCGGGTTAATTTTTCTTAAACTCCGGAATTTCCCGAAAGCCCATGAGCATTTTTCGGGCGCGTTACTTGACTCAAGGAAAGACTCGTATATATTCGGTGAGGCATATTCACATTTTAATCTGGCTGATTATTATCTCACCATAGAAAAATATGACAGTGCCCTGATTCATGCTTCAATCTCTGTCTCCCTCTATAATTCGTTCAAGGAGCATAACTCCGTAGCCAACGGAATGAATTATATAGGCAGGGCACAACAGGGGCTTGGTAATCTTCAGCTCGCGGAGAAGTACTTTCTTGCCGCTATTGACACGGCAAACATTATTGATGATAAGTTTTCAAAGTCGGCTTCCTATCACGCGCTCGCGATATTATATATGGGCAAAGGGAAATTTAATGACGCGCTCCGCTACGGCAAACTCGCAGAATTTAATGCAGGTTCGAGTAACACCACTCAGCTAAGCGCTGATCTTAATTTGTTTTATTCTGAAATTTATCGGCGGACCGGTGACTACCGCAATGCCTATAATGCACTGAGCACCTACACGGCTCTCAGGGACAGTCAGTCTGTTGAGCGGCTCAATCATTCGATGGTCAACTGGCAGATTCAATATGAAATACAATCTGTTGAAAAAGAAAACCTGCTGCTAAAGACCGAAAAGGAAGTAGCTGAGGCAAATCTGCGCAACGCAACCCTTTTCAGAAACTTCCTTATTCTCATCGTGTTTCTGATACTCGGATCGTTCATCTGGATATATATACTCTACAAAAAAAATCAGAAAGCCGATACCGCCGTAAGGCAGCAGCGGGAGGAACTCAAGCACTTGAATGAAGAACTGGCTCATCAAAACAGCGCTCTTGAGGAGACAAACAAAACCAAGGATAAGCTGTTTTCCATTATCTCCCATGATCTGACCAGCCCGTTCCAGGCACTACTGGGCAATTCTGAAATCCTGCTGAGTGATATTGATAACATGAGTAAAACAGAAATTAAAGAATTTGCAGGTGATATCGAAAAAGCATCAAAAAATCTTCTGCATCTTACAAGAAATCTGCTCACCTGGTCAAGGGTTCAGACTAACAGAATTACCATTAAACCGGAAAATATTATTGCAGCAGATTTAATCGGGAATGTAAGGGATCTCGCTGCCCTTCAGGCGGGAGTGAAAGGCATCAGCATAACAATATCAGTTAACGGAACAGTTCAGATCTATTCCGACCGGCAGATATTGTCAAATATTCTTCTTAATCTTTTGTCAAACGCCATTAAGTTTACCGAGTCAGGAGGAGTAATAAACTTATCCGCGGCTCATTCCGGGGACAAACATCATGTCTTGCTTACCGTGGCTGATAATGGTGTTGGTATTGAGCCGGAACGTCTGAAGATGATGATGGAAACTCAGGACTCAAGTTCAACCGAAGGCACAAACCGCGAAAAAGGAACCGGACTTGGATTTTTGCTTACAAAAGAACTTGTACATAAACTCGGCGGCACCATTTCCGGCGAAAGCACACTTGGTCAGGGTTCGAGCTTTACGGTTTCACTGCCGGTAAATTAGCATTTATTTTTACTCTCTCCTAAAAAGTATGATTTTCCCTTTGTAATTCCTGTCTTTGCTGTCGTAATTTGCGCAAATTCTTTTTTTGCTTCACTCACTCAGGAGAACCGCGCGAATGGACCAGAGCACAGGCACCAGCCAGAACGAATTCTACGAACTCGAAAAACCAGAGTCACTCACTAAAGTTATAGTTGCTTCCTCTGTCGGAACAATGATTGAGTGGTATGACTTTTATATATTTGGTAGTCTGGCTACCGTCATCGCCGGAAAGTTCTATCAGACGGGCACCGCTTTAGGCGACATTATCGCATGGCTGGCAGCGTTTGCGGTGGGGTTCATTGTCAGGCCATTCGGAGCACTTTTTTTCGGAAGAATTGGTGACCTCATCGGCAGGAAATATACTTTCCTGATAACCATGAGTTTAATGGGGTTGTGCACCTTTGCCGTGGGGCTCCTGCCGACAACTGAAACTATCGGTCCGGCAGCAGGTATTATTCTGATCGTACTAAGAATACTACAGGGGCTGGCACTTGGCGGTGAGTATGGCGGCGCGGCAACCTATATCGCTGAACACTCCCCGAATGGAAAGAGGGGTTACTATACAAGTTTCATTCAGATCACTGCAACTGCAGGGCTTTTTATGTCGCTGGGGGTGATCCTGCTAACTCGCCAGTTTACCGGGGAGGAAGCATTTGCAGATTATGGATGGAGAATTCCCTTCCTTATTTCTATTGTTCTTGTCGCAGTATCGTTATATATACGGGTTTCGCTTAAGGAGTCGCCTCTTTTTAACAAATTGAAAAAAGAGGGTAAGATTTCTAAAAATCCTCTGAAGGAAAGTTTTGCCAACAAGGAAAATTTACGAATGGTAATGCTTGCTTTATTCGGAGCAACCATGGGGCAGGGTGTTGTCTGGTACACCGGTCAGTTTTACGCGCTCTTTTATTTGCAAAAAATCTTTAATGTGCCTCTGGTTGATTCTAATATGATTGTTGGCGGGGCTCTGTTGGTTGCATCACCCCTGTTTGTGGTGACCGGATGGCTATCTGACCGGGTCGGGAGAAAGCCGATTATTCTTGGAGGGATGCTTGCCGCCGCCCTTACATATATACCAATATATACTATCATGGAACATTTCAGGCCGGGTCCGGAGTATAACCCATATATGCTTTCGTTCCTCGTCTTTATCCAGGTCGTTTATGTCACCATGGTTTACGGACCGATTGCCGCGTTTCTGGTTGAGCTTTTCCCGACTAAAATACGATATACATCAATGTCACTCCCTTATCATATCGGGAATGGTGTGATAGGCGGGCTGGTTCCCATCATCGGGCTCACTCTGATCGAAGCAACAGGAAATCATCTTGCGGGACTCTGGTACCCAATTGCTATCGCCGCTATTTCATTTATCGTGGGTTATTTCTTTATTCCGGAGACAAGACACATTGAACTGGATGATACACATCTTTAGAATTATGAATTATGAAGTATGAATTGCTAACTTCTAACGGGATTCTTTGCGGCTTCGCGTCTTTGCGCGAGGTTAGGGATTTTCAAACTTTGCGTCTCTCTGCGGAAACTTTGCTTTACTCTGCGTTAAAAATTCCTCTTTGCATCTTTGCTCGAGACTGACAAATCTTAGCACTTTAAAACAATAAAGGCCGGCATATATATACCGGCCTTACACTTTGTGGAGGTGGCGGGAGTCGAACCCGCGTCCGAAATTAAGACACTTAAACCCACTACGCACGTAGTCTCTCTTTTGAGTACATCTGCCGGGCTCCGAAAGACAGGATTCCGTCAAATATCTCCTGTGTTTATTTCGCTTCACCTACCAAGATACTCGGATCCGCTATTCCGGCTAATCGTCGCTCCATCCCACCCCGCCGGACATAAGTGGGGGGAACGGCGCCTAAGTTAAATTAGGCAGCTAAAGCGTAATTGTTGTCAATTACATTTTTTCCCGTCGTTTAACGTGTCTACGGAGAACACGGTACGCGTTTTTAAGTCTCATTAACCCCGTCGAAACCAAATTCACCCCCTCATTTTTTCCAGGGAGTATCTGCTTTTGCTTCGAGCTTGTTGAGATATCTGGCCAGAACAAAGAGAAGATCCGAAACCCTGTTCACAAAAATAATGATTTTATGGTTAATATCTTCCGCTTCAGAAAGGGTAACAATTCGCCTCTCTGCCCTGCGGCAAACCGTCCGGGCCAGATGAGTGTAAGCGGCTGCTTTACTGCCCCCGGGCAGTATAAAGTTTTGCAGCGGTTCAAGCAATGATTCCAAATTATCAATCATCTTCTCAGCAGTCTCAATCTGCTCGTTCCCTATTCTCGGAATGGTAAAATGCGTTGAAACATAATCCAGAGGTGTGGCCAGATCAGAGCCAACATTAAAGAGCTGATTCTGAAGGAAGTTGATAATTTCCCCTGTCTTTTGATCGCTACTTTCGGTCTGGAGAATGCCCAAGACGGAATTAAGTTCATCCACCGTGCCGTAGGCCTCAATACGTAATGAATCTTTGGCAACCCGTCCTCCTCCAAATAGCCCGGTCTGACCGCCATCCCCCGTCTTTGTATAAATCTTCATTAAATGAGCTTTCTGAAAGGTAAAGGATGAATCCTGACCGGATGCTGCTTTCCATCTGTCAGAATAAAAAGGTCTTTCTCACCGGAAAGATATGCTTTCCGTATTACTGCTAAACCTTTATAACCGGTTTTTGGATCCTTAACAGCGGAAGTTATTTTCCCGATTTCCTTACCCTCATCATTTACTACCAAAGCCGGAAGGGTAACGGAGACGGAGTTTTCCATCACCACACCAGTCAGAAGTTTCTGTACCTTGTCATAAGAATCAAGCCGGGCAATAACTTCCTGACCGATGTAACAACCCTTGGTAAAACTCACTTCGTGAATCAGATCTACTTCATGAGGGTTAAACTCATCAGTAAGTTCACCTGCTTCCGGTATCCCCTGCTCAATGCGGTAAAGCTCCGCAGCTTCATATCCGATAAAGGAGAAATTAAACAATTCTCTTATTGCCTGAAGGTGGGCAAGGATATCAGCCAGCAATATATGTTCAAAAAGCAAAAGAACTGCCTCGCGTCCTTCTTTACCACGGTGATTCAGTACTGACAGTCCTTCGAAAACATTATCATATTTTTTAAGTGTATCCGGCGACTGAGTGGCATAATCCGGTCCCAGAAGCAGAGTAGCAAAAGAAGAAAGCTGACCTCCGCTTATTTCAAGCAGACTGAGCTTGTCAGTCATATCATCAAGGTGAACATCATCCATAATGATAAATCTTGATATCCATGCTGTAACAACATCTTTTTTGGATAGTGCCCCAAAGAGCAAAAGATGGTCTTCCTGACGGAGCACCAGCACAGAATCTAATATCCTCCCCTTGTCAGTGGTGAAGATGGTTTTACGCGTCTGGTTAATCGCCATATCTTTTATGCTGTTGGTAGTTATCCGGTGAAGGAAGTCGGGTGCGTCAGCTCCGCTTAATTTAAGTATATACACCAGCGGCAGGAAACGCATACCCACGCCAGAGTGAAGCGCTTCATACTCCTTCACGGTATTTTCGTACATACGAACCCGCTCTCCGTCAAAAACGGGATTCAGCCCGAATGTTTCTTTAATTATTTCTGCTATCTCTTTTTGTTTCATACTCAGCTTTAGTTAATACCTTCTGGTCATCCTTGGATTTTGCGTATTCACGTACACAGAATCTTTCCAGATAAATCCTACTGAATCGAGGAAGGTCCTTGAGGAATCAGTATAAAATACGCGCCACTCGTAGTAGTCAGGGATGCTGTCCCGGTTTATATCAGCCATCCTTCTTCGTCTGATGTGACCTTCATATATATTAAGCAAATGGGGTTTGTTCTCAAGTCCGTTTACAAGAAAAAAATTATATTCGTCATTTGAAAGCTGCGGAGCACTGAAAAAGTGTACATTTACATAAGGGATTTTAAACGCACCCCAGGAGTTATACCTAAAATTCATCAGGCCGCCGCTCTGGGGGATTATTTCTTCCCACACCAGAGTAAAATCAGTGCGGTCATAATTGAAAAGCGTCAGGAAGAAGAAAGCGGTTCCCAAATTGGTTGAATCATAATCAACAAAACTGGAGTTATATCCGGTAAAATTATCTATTTCAATAAGTTTGCCGCCTTCCATTGATTTCACAATCAGAGCGAATACATACTTTTTCCCTTTTTCGGTGAAGTATATAACCGCTCCTTTTCTTGCAAAGTTAGTGCTGATGTTATCGAGGTCTGCCAGATAACTTCCCGGAGGATAATTCTTTAAAACATGCAAAGCCAGGTCAAGAGTATCGCCGGGGAATCTGCTTACTGCATTTTTCATCTTTTCCCTGATAACAAATTCCTGAATGCTCATATCCACACTCTGGTTATCTGCTACAGTCTGTCCGTCATTCGGTTTTTCCGGAGTGCTCTGAAACCAGTCGCATCCCTGAAAAAAGAAAAACAGGGAAAACAAGACAGTCCACAGAGCTATCTGCATTCGTATCGTCATCACCACACTATTACCTTCATTTTAAACACTGTCTGTTGTTATTTGGAGAACTCGTCAAAGAAATACGCGGAGCTCTCGATGCCCAGCAGGAAGTGGTTCAGATTAAAATGTTCATTCGGGGAATGAAGATTTTCTGTGTTAAGACCCATTCCCATCAGCACAGTCGGTGCCTTAAGGATTCTCTGGAATGCCGCAACAATGGGTATGCTTCCTCCTTCTCTCATATATACGGTCTTCTTTCCAAACGCACGCTCCATTGCTTTTGAAGCCGCAATGGATGCTTTGTTGTCAAGCGGAGTGAGTGCTGCGTCACCGCCGTGAAGATCAGTTACCTTAATTGATACTGATTTGGGCGCAATCTCGCGTATATATTTTTCAAAAAGCTTGCCTGTTTTTTTAGGAGACTGGTTGGCCACCAGACGCATACTTATTTTTGCAGTGGCTTTAGACGGAATGATCGTCTTAGCACCCTGACCGGTGAAGCCACCATATATACCATTGCAATCAAGTGTCGGGCGTGCCCAGGTTCTTTCAAACGTTGAAAAACCTTCTTCACCCTGAAGCTGCTTTACACCAATGGCAGCAGCATATTTCTTTTCACTGAAGGGAAGTTTTGCAAAATTCTCACGCTCCTTCTTTGTCAGTTTAACCACATCATCATAAAATCCGGGGATAGTAACACGGCCTTTTTTATCGTGAAGTTTTGCGATCATCTGAGCAAGGATGTTAACCGGATTAGGCACTGCTCCGCCGTAGGTGCCTGAGTGCAGATCACGATTTGGACCGGTGACTTCAACTTCCATATAGCAAAGACCGCGCAGTCCGTAAGTAAGTGTTGGCACTCCGGGTGCGAAAAGTGATGTATCGGAAATCAAAACTGAGTCACACTTCAGCAAATCTTTATGTGCATTAATAAACGGCTCAAGATTAGGGCTGCCAATTTCTTCCTCACCCTCAATAAGAAATTTGATATTCACCGGCAGGGTACCGGTTGTTTTCAGCCAGGTCTCAACACTCTTAATGTGCATATACATCTGACCTTTGTCGTCTGTTGCACCGCGGGCAAAAATTTTGCCGTCTTTAATAACCGGCTCAAAAGGAGGAGTGCTCCAGAGCTCGACCGGGTCAACGGGCTGTACGTCATAATGACCATAAACAAGTACGGTTGGTTTATCGGGTGCTTTAAGCCATTCAGCATACACAATGGGGTGACCAGGGGTTTCATAAATAGTGACATCGCTGATACCGGCCTCATGCAGGCGGTCTTTGATAAATTCAGCCGTTCTGCTCATATCCGTCTTATTTTCAGCCAGTGTGCTGATACTCGGAATTCTCAGCAAATCTGCGAGTTCACTAATAAATCTGTCCTTATTTTCTGCGATAAATTTCTTCTGTGACATTGGTCATTAACCCTTCTCTAAATGTAATTTGGTAAGCGACCCGGGTATTTTCCGGGTACTTTAAATAAACTTTGCGAAAAAAACGAAAGCTCCACCAGCAGTGCTTTCTTCCTCTAACAGGAAAAATGATACAAAAATTCCGGCGGTGACTTCCACAAATTTACGGTATTCCGGCGTAATAGCAGTCCCAAATCGGGTGCAGCACCATTGAATTTACCCTTCTACTTCAGCCAGAAGCAGCGTATTTGTATATTTGGCATCTATGTTAATTTTTCTTTATATCCTTAAAAATCACGCGACTCCTTTTGTTTTTTCAGCCGCGACACTGATGGGTATTTTCCTCCTCCAGTTCCTCATGAAAGCGGCGGACAAACTTGTGGGTAAGGGGCTCGATTTTATTGTCATCTTTGAGCTTATTGCCTACAATCTGGCCTGGATGGTAGTTCTGGTGATTCCTATGGCTGTTCTGGTGGCAACCCTGATGGCTTTTGGCTCAATGTCCCAGAATAACGAAATTACCGTTATCAAGTCCTCCGGGGTAAGTCTTTACAAAATGATGCTGGGTCCTTTTTTGGCTTCAATTCTGGTAGCCGGACTGCTGATTTCCTTTAATAATGATGTACTCCCTGATGCAAATCATCAGGCAAAAATTCTGATGTTCGAGATCTCTCAGAAAAAACCGACTCTCTCAATCGAACCGGGAATTTTTTCCCAGGAGGTGAACAATACCGCAATTCTGGTGCGCGACATTGACCGCAAAACCGGTATGATGACCCAGATTACGTTATACGATTATTCTGACCCTTCAAAGATTAACATTGTTACTGCTGAGACGGGTAAGCTCTATTTCACCGCTGATATGACCAAACTGATTATGGATTTGAATAATGGTGAAATTCATGAAACCGATCAAAAAGAAAACGGTCTTTACCGGAAGCTGCTATTCTCGCGGCACAAGATCACAATGAATGCAGATCAGTTTTCAATTCAGTCTTCAGGAATAGGAAGCCATCGCGGGGACCGTGAGCTGAGTGCGGAGGATATGTGGGTCAGAGTTGACAGTCTTATGGCACTGCGAAATTCCTACTTTACCATGTTTATGGCTGACGTAAATCGCTATTTTATTGGTGATAGTCTTGAAAAACGGCGTCCCGCCAAAACTGATGACACAGCCCCGCCTGACTTCCGTAACATGATCACAAAACTGCAGGCACAAAAAAATCTTATCATCTCCTCATCCATGCGAGTTGATATGATGCAAGGGGAAGCAGATAAATACCTTGTTGAAATTCATAAGAAATATTCAATCCCGGTCGCATGCATTATTTTTATTCTGCTGGGAAGCCCGCTTGGCATTATGACCCGCAAAGGGGGCTTCGGCATGGCCGCCAGTATAAGTCTCTTTTTCTTTTTGATCTATTGGGCCTTTCTCATAGGCGGCGAAAAACTTGCGGATAGAGGTATTGTTACTCCGTTATGGGGAATGTGGTCTGCTAACCTTCTGATGGGAGTACTGGGCATTATCCTTACTAACAAGACCGCAAAGGAAACCATTAATCTTGATTTCACTTTCCTGAAAAAACTGATTCCTAAAAAGTGGCGTTCAGAGGAGACTGATGAAAATACTTGACCGCTATCTGCTGAAACAGTTCGGGCAGACAGTGTTTTTCGGGCTGCTTGCATTCACTTCGCTCTTCGTGGTCATTGACCTGATGGAAAACCTGGATGACTTTATTGACAATAATGTCATAAGCAGTATTATATTCGAATATTATATCATGTTCATCCCGGAAATCATAAAACTGATGCTTCCGGTCTCAGTGCTTTTCTCTGCATTGTTCACCACCGGAAAGATGGCAAACCTGAATGAACTTACCGCCATTAAGGCAGGCGGTATAAGTATGTTCAGATATATGATGCCCATTCTGATAGTCTGTTTTTTAATAAGTGTAATGGCGGTTTATTTCAGCGGATATATTGTGCCCATGGCAAACAAACGAAAAATAAATATTGAGATGAACTACTTAAACAAGGGACACTCCTTTGCAGGCAGTAATATCTTTTTTCAGGACAGCCCCACCCGCATAGTTTCTATTTCTTACTTTGACGAACCAAACAACAACGCACTCAGAGTAAGTATTCAGGATTTTGATAAAACTGACATTACAAAAGTAATTCAGCGATTTGATGCCGGTCGGATGTATTATGATACGCTTAACGGAAACTGGGTGATGCCAATTGGTTACAAAAGAACTTTTACTGATTCGGTATTTACCACAACACGACTTGACTCCTTCGCGCTGCGTGACCTGAATTTTAAGCCCGCTGACCTTGCATCAAAGCAGCTTAAGCCGGAGGAAATGAACTTAACCGAACTCCAGAAGTTTATTGAAGATCAGCTTCGTGCAGGTAATGATGTCCGCAAGATTGAAATTGAATATTACTCTCGTTATTCATTTGCATTTACTTCACTCATTATTGTGCTCTTTGGGCTCCCCTTTTCTGCAAACAAGCGAAAAGGAGGGGTAGCACTTCAGATTGGAATAAACATTCTTATCACCTTTATCTATCTGGTGATGATGAAGATTATACAGGCCTTCGGAAAAAACGGCTCCCTCGATCCGGTACTTACAGCATGGCTGGTAAACTTTATCTTTATTGTGGCTTCGGGCATAAACCTGACACGGCTGAAACAATGAGAAAGAAGTATGAATTGTGAATTATGAATTATGAAGTGAAGATTAAAAATAATCTGCTATCCGCTGCGGGTGAGAAGAGGTTCCCGCTGATCACGCAAATTTCCGCAGAATTTGTCGCAAAAGTTTCATCCCGTTCTCAATTTTCAATTATCTCGTTAAACTGCCTTAAACTATTTACTCCCAATTAGCTTTAAGGAATTTAAGGACTCTAAGGACAATAAGGACTCTAAGGACTTTAATCGAATTAGCAACTCAACCCAATAATAAAAAAAAGGGTCTTCACCAATTTTGATGAAGACCCGTTATTTTAAATTCTGCTATTAGGTTGAATTAATTCGCTATTCATACTTCATAATTCAAACTTCAAATTTAGAACTTCCATCTCCCGCCGAAAGCAAACGCTATGCGCTCCATTTTACCAGGAGTGAATATATATTGCAAATCAGGAATTGACGCATTCATCTCAACCGGTCCGATTGAGAATCCTGCTCCAACTGACCAGATAAAGTCATCATCCCCGCCGAAGGAGAATCCGCCGCGCAGGAAAGGCAGCCATGAGGTTGCATTCCACTCGCCACCGAGGGAAATTCTTGGCTTGGTGCTGTTTCTTGGTTCATCATTAAAGCCCTGGTTATAGTCAAGTCCAAGCAGAAAGTACCGGTCGTCAACGCCTGATTTATACACATAATAAGCCACACCAAGACGCAGTGCAGTCGGCAGGTCCTTTTCAAATGAGCTGATATACTTTCCTTCACCGCGCAGTTTATCAGTCAGTGAGTCTCTTTGTTCCTGGCTGGTTATATCGGTTATATATATATCTGAGTTGCCTGAATACTCAACCGGTTTCTCGTCAAAGGTCATACTGCCTATATCGGTAATGGCAATACCCACTGACAGACGGTCGTTTACTATGGCGCTTACACCGAGATCAAATCCGAGAGCTGACCCCGCGGGAGTCGGAAAAGGTCCAAAACTATCACCAACACCTGAGGCAGTGGAATCAAAATCATATTCCATCCCCAGGTCAGGTGAAAACGCCATGAATGTTTTAACTTTACCGTAACCTTCGATTGTCGGTCCTGTTGTTTCAATGCGGGTATCAACTTCCTGAATGCCCAGATACGCATAAGTATGCACTAATTTGATACCTACCCCTGCCGTCAGTTTCTGAATAAATTTCGGTTTGAAATTACCCAGATCGCGTGCATAGTTAAAAGAATACTCGCGAGTATAAGATGCCTGCGCATCAAGATCATTGATGTTAATTATACTTCCCTGCGGATTACCCAGAAGAAGCAGATCAACCAGCCCGACAGGAATCTTAAACTTAAAGTCAACGAAGTCGTTAACTGCAAATCCGAAAGTTCCAATTTTATCACCTAAGTTTATTACAAACCCAAGATGATTGAATGAGGTACTCATCAGGATTCTTCCTCCGTCAACAAACAGATCATGGAATCTCTGCTTATCAGCAGCATCAAGAAGCCGGCTTACCTGGGTTCCGTTTGAGTCCATTCCGCCGATAAAGTAATTATACTCATCAAGATTGGCGAAATCCGTCCCAACACGAAGACTCATATTAGGCAGGGGGAAGTGAGTTGAAAACTCAATATTAGCAGTCCCCGGCAGCGCCAAATTCGCAGGATTTTTACCTATTGCATAGAGCCCGCGCGAAAGTATGGTATAAGTTTTTGCCGTAGAAGTTGTCCACGCATCTGTAAGACCTACACTTCCGGATCCCTGAGCATATATATCAGCGCCAAGGATGAGGAAAAGTACCGTTGTAACAAATAAGATATTTTTTTTCATGATTTTCCTCCTTTCCTTATGGCTTTACTCTGTATTGAACTAAACCGAACCCTTTAAGTTTTATCTTGTCACTGGTTCTAAACTGAACCGGCAGTGCATTCACTCCTGTTGTATTCAGATTAACCGTAGAGACAATTTTCTTTGCAAGAGTCAGTTTTGAAAACTCATCCTGATTTACCTGCAGGGTAAAAGTGTTTGAGCGCGGTGTGGTAACCTTTCCGTTTACATCCACCAGTCCGCCCAGCACATTGAGCGTTGCCGGATTAGGTGCTCTGTTTGGCGGGAACCGGAAAAGGAGGGTGCCGTTTTCATCATAAAAATCACTGACAACCGAGATGCCAAGCGGCAGTCCATTTTCAATATTCATACTGATCGAAGCTGAGAGAAGATTATCAAGATTTTCTCTGTTGCTTGCATCAATATTAACTTCACTGGTATCAGTAAACTGCCCACCGCCAATTCCCAGTTTAATAGGAACCTCGATATCAGATTTTCCGTAGAGAGAATCGGAGGAAGCAATTTGCCCTACTTTGTAGTTAGGATTCAGAATTGCACTATACTTAAGAATAATTGAATCGGGTGGCGCGCTTGCAAACGCGTTGATAAAATCCCGTAACTCTGTTTCACTCAGCGTGATGGTATTTGCATTCTGCTGAATAACTGTATAGGGTATATTTACTACCTGTGTCCTTGAGTCGTTTTTACCGGTTATGGTTCCTGAAAAACCCAATTCCTCAGTAGTCGTTGAGTTGATATTAAGCACCAGTGCAAACTTATCAAACACTAACTGCGAGGCAGTGAAAGCAGAAAAGGTTCCGAGTTTGATTGGGATATTAGTTGCCGCGAAATCAAGAGCGGTCGGTTTAAATTTTCCGTTAATTGACTGGAGCACCAGTTCGGACATTGTCACATTAACCGCAATGTTATCAGTTGTGCGCAACGTTCTTGGATCCGTTGCTGGTATGGTGTTCACTGTAACGGAAAAATCCAGTTTATTGGTCAGCGTTGAACCACCGCTGCCACTGACAATCTTCCAGTCATGCAGATCAGAAACTGTTATCACCTGGCTTTCTGAACCCGAACCTGCTCTTCCGAGTGTAGGTGTTGCGGTAAAAGAAGTGTTGTCAGGTTTACGCAAGTTGTTAATGGTAAGACTGGCTATAACACCAACATCAAGTGTATTGGTAAGTGTCAGATTAAGCTGCCCCTGATCAATAACAATCTCAGCAAATGATGATGAGTCATCAAGAACAAAAGTACTGTCAAAGGAAATAGGGTCCTGAGCCGGAAGCGGAGCAGTGACCTGTGAAAGAGTAAAGCTGGTGAACTGCGCAATAACTCCGGTACCCGCGTTATTAGGCAGTGTTATTATTGAACCTCCTGAACCAGGGGAAGAAAGCACTATATCAATGGTCATGCCCTTAGGTACCACCGCACCTGCAAGCGGGAACGTCTTTGTACCTCTTGACCCCTGCGGGATATTCAGAGGTGAACTTGACGTAAGTTGCGGAATAACCGCGCCTGTGGAAGTATTCTTGAAAGTAACACTGTTTATGGTGATAGTAACACCATTATTATTATCAAAGTGAAGTTCAAGGTTACCTGACTCAAACACGGCTTCTTCGAAGGAATCAATCGGCGGCAGATTTTTGCTGACTGACTGGGCAGGTACCGGGGGGAAGAGGAAGGGCTGTCCGCCAGTTGCTCCGGGGGCGAATTCACTCACCGGAATGTTTACCGAAACAGGAGCCGGCTGATTAACCTTTATCGCGCCGATAGTAAACCCTGTTGAAAGTCCTATTGGTGACATCCTGAGTTTATCGCCCACTACAATCGGGGAGATATCGTTCACTTCACCGTAATACAAAAGCCCGAGCCGGGTGGGATCATTATAGGAACGCAGGACTGATGAGTCCTTGTCAATTACTGACTGAAGGTTAAACTCTCTGTCCATAACGGGCACCGTTAAATCAACGTCCCAGCTTGGCATTATAGGGTTTTTAACCTCGCATCCCTGCAGAATAAGCACCAGCAGTGCAACAGCAGCAGCCGGAACCATACCCCGCAGAAATCTATTCCATGGTCTTGATAAAATCATCTTTCCTCCGGAAATTTTTCACTATGGGTGGTAATGTAGTTCTCATAAAAGTCTGACAGTGTGTTATACATCAGCTTTTTTAGCAAATAGTGATATATAACAAGAGCTGATGCAGAACACACATCCGCATCAGCCACTTTTGTAAAATAATTAGTTGATTTTTCCTTTTTCAGGGTATGGCATAAAGCCAAATGCCTGCTCCTGGGGACCGTCAACTTTTATCTCTCCGAAACGGCTTTCATATTTATCAAGATTATCCTTGAGCGCCCGCATGAACATTTTAGCATGCTGCGGTGTTGTGATGATTCTTGAAAATACTTTTGCCTTAGGCACACCCGGAACAATCCTTGTGAAATCTATTACGAACTCAGCCGGAGAGTGGGTGATTATTGCAAAATTAGAATAAATACCTTCAGCTTCTTTTTCATCAAGCTGGATGTTTATCTGCTGAGGAGGCGGAACATTATTCTGGCTCATTAATGGCTTTCTTTACTTTCTGTTTGCGTCTGCTTTTTCAAAAGCTTTGGTAGCATCTTCAAGTCGTCCTAAAACGGAATAAACTTTACCAAGTAGCTCCCAGGCAGCAGCATCATCAGGTTTTACAGCAAGATACTTCTCAAAATACGGAATGGCCTGATTATACTTTACCTTAACTTCAGGATCTTCTTTACCCGCGGTTTCTGCATCTTTGGCCATTTTGGTTCCCCACTTCACGTAAGTGATAGCAAGGTTGTAATCAGCGTTAATATACTCAGGGTCAATTTCCAGCGCTTTGAGGAACTGCTGTTCAGCGCCCTGAAAATCATCAACTCCGAGTAAAAGAACTCCGTAATTATAACGATAAAGTTTGTTGGTCGGCTCTTTTGTAACACCTTCCTTAAATGCACTGAGAGCAATATCAGTCTTTCCTGCTGCTATATATGCGTTTGAAAGATACAAAAGAATTTCAGGATCATTGGGATATTTCGTTTTACCCTTTTCAAGAATTTCTACTGCCTGTTCAAACTTGAGCTGTGCCTCAGTCTGATCGGCCGGGTCTTTTGAAGTTTCGAATTTGTCCTTCATCTTCTGACCCTGCTCATAATATATCTCTCCGATAAAGCGGTAGCCCTCTGGTGAGTCATCAAGTTTGATAAGAGTGTTAAGAGGAGCAATAGCTTCTTCGTAACGACCCATACTCAGATACACATAAGCAAGGTACTTATAGGTATTAGGAGAATCGGGCTGGATGGTAGTTGCCATCTCAAAGGACTCGGCAGATTTCTGGAAATAGGTCATCCCGGAATCAACGTCCTGGGTTTTATTGGCTTTCTGATAAAATGCAACCCCTTTGTTAAAAAGACTGCCCCAGGTAGCCAGTTTCTGTGACTTGATATCTTTCTCAAACTTTTTGCTGATTTCAAGTGACTTATCAAAATTGACCAGCATGGTGTCAAATATTTCTTTTTCTGCAAAGAGAACACCAAGGAGGAAATAACCCTCATCACTTTTGGGATTCTTGGAAATTTCTCTCTTTAAAGATTCAATTGCTTTGTCCGTGTTCTTCTGCTGGATGTAGAGTTTTGCGCTGGTAATATCAGCCGATGAACACTGAAAGCCGGTTACAAGCATTCCGATGGCCAGCAGACAAAGGAGGATATAACGGTATTTTTGCATTAAGATTCCTTTACGATTGAACATGATTTTATTTCTACCCTAAATATAGGAATAATTTTTATCCTATTTGGGACTCTGCTTGGCAATAAAGCGGATAAATATATTTCATTTCTGCCTCTGCTTTTAAGGTCAAGTAAGGGGGTTTTTGATTGTTATTCTTCCGTTGAGCGGTAAATTTACTATGAAAAAAAGGAATTTTTCTTGAAAACGGAAATAATCAGGGAAGTGCCCAAGGTTCTTCTCCATGACCACCTGGATGGCGGGCTGCGACCCCAAACCGTCATTGATTTAGCCGGAGAGCTCAAATACAAGAAGCTGCCAACCAGTGACCCTGCCGAGCTGGCTGACTGGTTCCACAGGGGGGCTAATAAGGGCAATCTGGTTGAGTTCCTTCAGGGGTTTGAGCATACTTGTGCCGTTATGCAGACCAAAGAGGGGCTGTCTCGCGTGGCTTACGAAATGATGGAGGATATGTATCTGGACAACGTTTGCTATGTTGAAACCCGTTTTGCCCCGGTTTTCCATACCGGAAAAGGTCTGCATCATGATGCTGTAGTTAAAGCAGTGCTCGAAGGGCTTGAAAAAGGGAAAAGAGACTTCGGGGTCGGCTACGGTCTTATCCTTTGCGGAATGAGAAACATGAAAGACTCCCTTGAAATAGCCGAACTTGCAGTTAACTACCGTGATCAGGGGGTAGTGGGGTTTGACCTGGCGGGGGAAGAAGGGGGTTACCCTCCTAAAAAACATATTGAAGCATTTCAGTTTATTCAGCGCGCAAATTTTAATATAACCGTCCACGCAGGCGAGGCCTTCGGAAAAGAGTCCATCTGGCAGGCAATTCAGTGGTGCGGCGCTCACCGCATCGGACATGGTACCCGGCTTATTGAGGACTTTAGTTTTGACGCTGAGGGGAACGTGACCGGTATGGGTGACCTGGCCCAATACGTTCTGGATAAACGAATTCCAATTGAGGTTTGTCTCCTCTCAAACGTTTTTACCGGAGCGGTTGACAAAATTGAAAATCACCCGTTCGGAGTGCTTTATAAATCCAAGTTTCGTCTTACCATCAATACTGATGACCGGCTGATGGGCAACACCACCATGACAAAGGAATTCCTTATCGCAGTTGAAACGTTCGGGATTAACCTTGACGATATCGAAAAACTTACCATTAACGCAATGAAATCTGCCTTCTGTCATCATGAAGAGCGGCTCTATTATATATACAACATTATTAAACCCGGATATCAGAAAATGCGGGAAAAACTTACATCTTTAACATTCTAAAAAGGATCTATGAAATTTAATCTCAGAAATTATAATTTTGATTTTTCAAAAAACGAAAGGAAGATACTGGTCACCTTTATGAAGCAACTCTTAAAACAGGTTGCGGGGAACCAGAAACTTTTCGCTGAGGAAAAAGCATTCACTTCAATTCTGGAAAAACTTCAGTCAGGTGATGAAACAGTGAAGCTCACCAAAGATGAGTTCACGCGACTCCGTTACAATATGGAACTTAATCTGAAGTTTATGAAAGAACAAAGCACAAAAGGATGGTTCTGGAAGAAGTGGCTTTATAAATCGATGATCACGCAATATTCACTTATATACGATACACATTTTAAGAATCAGTAATGAACACAAATTCACTGCCCGAAATAAGGGCACCCAGAGGAACAAAGCTGAGCTGCAAGGGCTGGATTCAGGAAGCAGCAATGAGAATGCTGATGAATAATCTTGACCCCGATGTGGCTGAACGACCGGCTGACCTTATCGTCTATGGCGGAAAAGGAAAAGCAGCCCGCAATCCGGAAAGTTATTATGCTATTATAAAATCCCTTCAGTCACTTGAGAATGATGAAACACTGCTCGTGCAGTCAGGCAAACCCGTTGGCATTTTTAAATCTCACCCTGATGCACCACGCGTTCTCCTTTCAAACTCGATGCTGGTACCGGCATGGGCTACGTGGGAAAAATTCAGAGAACTTGAGGACAGCGGTCTGATTATGTACGGTCAAATGACCGCCGGAAGCTGGATATATATAGGTACTCAGGGAATCCTGCAAGGCACTTATGAAACCTTTTCTGAATGCGCAAAAAGATATTTCGGCGGAACGCTGAAAGGAAAAATACTTCTTACGGCAGGAATCGGCGGTATGGGAGGCGCTCAACCGCTCGCTGCCACCATGTGCGGAGCTGCATTCCTCGGTATTGATGTTGACCGCTCGCGTCTGCAAAAAAGAGTTGACACGGGCTACCTTGATGTAATTGCAGAATCGGTTGATCAGGCAGTACAACTGGTAACAGACGCTAAGAACAAAGGCGAAGCACTTTCGGTTGGGTTAACGGGAAACGCGGGAGAAATTCTGGTTGAACTTTTTAATCGCGGTTTCAAACCCGACATTATAACTGATCAGACTTCAGCTCATGATACTCTTAACGGTTATGTGCCAATGGGTATGACTCTGGAAGAGGCGGTAACGCTGCGTGAAACTGAACCTAAGAAATATATTGAACTGGCAGGTAAGACTATTGCAGTTCATGTACTGTCAATGCTGGACTTCCAGAAAGCCGGAGCCATTGCTTTTGATTACGGAAACAACATCCGAACCGAAGCTAAAAAAGAAGGTGTGCAAAACGCGTTTGATATACCGGGCTTTATTCCGGAATATATCCGTCCCCTCTTCTGTGAAGGAAAAGGACCTTTCCGCTGGGTAGCACTTTCAGGTGACCCGGAAGATATCTACACCACTGACGAAGCGGTAATTAAAGCACTTCCTGAGAATGCACATTTGCACAACTGGCTAAAGATGGCGCGCGAAAAAGTTCACTTTCAGGGGCTCCCCGCCCGCATCTGCTGGCTTGGTTACGGAGAGCGGGCATTAATCGGGCAAGTATTTAATGAGCTTGTGGCGCAAGGAAAAGTTAAAGCGCCCATAGTAATAGGGCGTGATCATCTTGACTGCGGCTCAGTTGCCTCCCCTTATCGTGAAACCGAAGCAATGAAAGACGGCAGTGATGCAATAGCAGACTGGCCTGTTCTTAATGCAATGATCAATGCAGTTGGCGGTGCAAGCTGGGTTTCCGTTCATCATGGCGGAGGTGTGGGTATCGGTAATTCTATACACGCAGGTATGGTCATCGTTGCAGATGGTACCGAAGCTGCCGCAAAACGTTTGCAAAGGGTTCTGACTTCCGACCCCGGAATGGGAGTCATCAGACATGTTGATGCCGGCTATGATATTGCAGTGAATACTGCTGTTGAGCACAACATTCAGGTTCCAATGCTTAACAAATAAAAAAAGGAAACGAAAATGGCTATTAAAGTTCTTGTCGCGGATAAATTCCCTGACGAATATATAAATGAAATGAAATCTCTTGAGCTTGATGTGGTTTACAGCCCTAAACTCGGCGAGAAAGACCTCCCCGGTGCAATTGGGGATATTGATATCCTTGTTGTGCGCTCAACCGTAGTCAACGCTGAAACTATCGAAAACGGCAAACAACTCAATCTTATCATAAGAGCTGGAGCCGGAGTTAACAACATCAATATTGCTGCTGCAAACAAACGCGGCGTATATGTTGCCAACTGCCCCGGTATGAATTCAATTGCAGTTGCAGAACTTGCAATGGGTCTCATCATCTCGCTTGACCGCAGGATTCCTGACAATGTGATTGATTTCCGTGCAGGTAAATGGAATAAAGGTGAATACTCAAAAGCAGAAGGTCTCTACGGTAAAAATCTTGCTGTCATCGGTGTAGGCGCTATCGGAAAAGAACTATCCAAACGTGCACTTGCTTTCGGGATGAATGTCTATGGCAAGGATATATCACGCATTGAGGGAGTTGCAATTAAAGATTTCTCTGAGATGGATCAGATACTCCCCATCTGCGATGTGGTAAGCATCCATCTTCCCGCAACACCACAGACCAAAGGACTCTTCAACAAAGAGATGTTCAGCTATATGAAAAAAGGCGCGCTTCTTATTAACACAAGCCGTCAGGATATAATTGATGAAGCCGCGATGATTGAAGCAATCAAAGAAAAAGGCATCCGCGTTGCAGTTGACGTATTCAAGGGTGAACCTGAATCAAAAGACGGAACCGTGACTTCACCGCTGCAGAGTATCCCCGGAGTCTATGTAACTCACCATATCGGTGCTTCAACCGAACAGGCACAAAATGCTGTTGCTGCTGAGACTGTCCGCATCATTAAGGAATTCGTCCGCAGCGGCATGATTGCACACTGGGTAAACCGTGCTAAGATTACTGATGCAAGTTACCAGCTTGTAGTTAAACACTACGACAGGCCGGGAGTTCTTGCTGCAATTCTGGCGGTAATTCGTGAAACCGAAATCAATGTTGAAGAAGTAGAAAATATCATCTTTGACGGCGGAATAGCTGCCTGCTGCACCATGAAGCTGAAATCAGCCGTGCCACATGACTCACTCGAACGGATAAAAGAAAATCCAAACGTACTCAGCGTCTCGCACGTAGCGATTTAATTTTCCCTGTTTCTTAATAAAAAGGAGAGCAGAAATGCTCTCCTTTTTTTTTGATGTCGCTGAGAACTCCCGGTTTGAAAACGCTGATTTTACTGGTAACCTCCTAATTTATGCAGGGGAAGTCGAGATATTCTGGACTTTGAAAGCGAAATCAAAGAGCTGCGATGATTTTCAGAACTTGAATTCTACTCAAAAAATTTCAATTCTCGTATATCATCAGCCAATCCTTCATAAAATAACATCCTCAGGAGGTTATTCAATCCTTCAATATCTGCCTCATCAATATCAAGAATGGTATTGGGCATATTTTCGCGGACAAAACTCCGGCTTTCAGTATCTATCCCGAAAAGTTCATCCCCTTCGAGCGTATCATAAAATCGTTCAAATAATCCGGAGAGAATTTTTTCTGCCTGACGACCCTTGCCGCTGTCTCTGGCCGCAAGAACGTAGTTCAGATAGGGAAGGTCACTCATCTCAACCACCTCTTCCCCGAATGAGAGTGCTTCTTTATATTTTCCTGAGGTGAAAGCAATATCACCAGCCAGAATGATGTTCTTATCGTTCAGTGCTTCAGCCGGAGTTTTGATAAGAAATCTCGGCTCGATTGTATAAAGCTCATTCATCATCATTTTGGCGAGAAGGGCTTCCTGTATTGAGTGGTCCCCGGTTATGGTTATATCCGGTCTTCCCTCTTCAGGCACCTCATGCAGAACCAGGAAGGCAGTGCTCCCCAACCCCTCAAATGAAAGCCCGACTTCAGAAGATATCCTTAGAGATTCATCCTTTATCAGGTAAAGTGAGGGAAGGAATGCCACATCAGCATCTTTAGTTTCGAATGCTGAAATCAAAGCGGCTGAGGGTCTGAATTCTGTTGTGATACCGCTGTCAGGGGGTAAAATTGAAACTAATGCCCTGAAGTAGATGTTGTCAGGTAGTAATAAGCGCATAATTTTTTCTTTTAATGACCCAATTTAATCAAAAGAGACATTTTTCTGCCCTTATTATATGTTGTGATATTATATGTTGTTACATATTTTTAGTCATGAGTTTTAATTTTTTTCAATAATCATAAAGGAAATAAACATGAAACAGTTCCTAGCAGGGCTATTTACCCTTCTCATCACTTTTTCTCTGAATGCCCAGACAGAGTGGTCATTTGACAAATCTCACTCAAATGTAAAATTCACCGTAACTCACCTGATGATCTCAGAAGTTGACGGCTTTTTCTCAGGATACGAAGGTAAGGTGATTACCCAAAAAGAAGGAAATCTTGAAGGAGCAAGTATCGAGTTTTCTATTGATGTAAACACCATTAATACTGACAATGATATGAGGGACAAACACTTAAAGAGTGATGATTTTTTCAATTCCGAAAAATTCCCCAAAATCACCTTCAAAAGCTCAAAAGTGACTAAATCAGGCGATAACAAATATAAAGTCACCGGAAACCTGACCATGAGAGACGTTACCAAAGAAGTAACCCTCGATGTAAATTATCTCGGTTCCGTTAAAGATCCATACGGAAATATGAAAGCCGGCTACAAGGTTTCCGGCTCAGTTAATCGCTTTGACTATGGTCTGAAGTGGAATACCCTGACCGAACTTGGCGGTTCAGTTGTTGACAAAACCGTCAATATTGCCATTAATGCACAGTTAGTACAGAAGAAGTAAACTTCACTCCCCTTAAGAGGGATTCTCTGCAAAGAGAATCCCTTTTTTTATATCTTCGAGCTTTAATTTTATGCAAACTGCCATTCTCAATTGTATTCCTTAAAGTTCATTCTCCCCCTTTTTGCCATCCTCTTTTTATTTAGCGGATGCAGCAAGGACACAGATATTCGCGAGATACATGAAAATCTGCGTGAGTACACTAATCATCTGGTTACTGTAACCGGGACGGTGACAGAAGTGTTTGATCTTGAAGTAATAACCTATTATATACTCACTGATAATACGGGAAAAATTCCTGTAATCACAAAATCAAAGATTCCAACCCTTGGCTCAGAACAGAGCGTTAGCGGCACGGTTCGCGTAATCCGCCTGGTTGATAAAACACTGACCGCTCTGGAGGAAAAATAGTAGAAAATGAAAAATGAATAAAGAATAAAGAATAATGAAAAATTATTGAACTTCAATTCTCCCCCGAACGCAGAGCGGTGATATATTAAAAACGACCTCAGCAGTTCACAATCCCCCGACCTGCGTAAGCGGTGATATATTAAAAACTACCGCACGCCTTCATTAATCTTCCGAACCGCATAGCTGTGACCCGTTAATAGGCATACGTGAATTAAACGTGACCCCGAACCGCATAGCGGTGACCCGTTAATAGGCATACATGAATTAAGCGTGACCCCGAACCGCGTAGCGGTGACCCGTTAATAGGCATACATGAATTAAGCGTGACCCCGAACCGCGTAGCGGTGTCATATTAATAACGAACGCCCGTATATACAAATCAAAGCGCCGTAGGTGCGACATAGAAGAGTGTTGAACGAGGAGATATATCACCCCGCTTGGGCTGGGAGCAGACCGGTGTATAGACTACACCACTCCCGGATAAGGCCTGAAGTCTCCCCGATAAAATTTTAAAACTAAAAAAGCCGGCGGACAGATACACAGCCGGCTCTTTTGAAACTGGAAGAAAAGACCTTTAGCTTTTCTTGGTTTTAATTCTTGCTGCCTTACCTGAGAGTTTTCTGAGGTAGAAGAGCTTTGCTCTGCGCACGTCTCCGCGCTTCAGCAGTTCGATCTTTGTTATCTTCGGTGAATTGAAAGGGAAAATTCTTTCGACACCAACACCGTTGGAAATCTTCCGCACGATAAAGGTTTTGTTTTCCTTGCTGCCTCTGATGCTGATTACATCTCCTTCGTAGGGCTGCTCTCTTTCTTTATCGCCTTCAATAATTTTTACATAGACCTTTACATGGTCTCCGGGATGAAAATCCGGATAATCAGTGCGATTTTCAGTTTCTAACAGGTTATTTATGCTAAACATAGTGCTTACTCCACTAAAAAATATTATTGTTTTTCTTCCATATTTCGGTCTGAATAACCGACTGTTCTTTTTGCCACTCTTTTATTTTGCCATGATTACCTGAAAGCAAAACTTCAGGAATCTTCATCCCTCTGAAATCAGCGGGACGAGTGTAGGCCGGTGCCTCTATGGCTTCACCATCCATGAACGAATCATTTAATGCTGACTCGCTGTCTCCCAGTACTCCGGGAATAAGTCGAACAATTGCATCCACAAGCAATAAAGCGGGGAGTTCTCCTCCGCTCAACACAAATTTGCCAATGGAGAATTCTTCTTTTGCAAAGGTATCTACAACGCGCTGATCTATGCCTTTGTAGTGCCCTGCAACAAAAAGGATATTTTCCTTAAGTGAGAGACGGTTTGCATCTCTCTGATCAAAAATCTTACCGCGCGGAGAGGTAAAAATAATCGTATCGTAGTTATACCGCGCGTTCAGTGTCTCAATTGCTTCAAAGAGCGGTTCGGCCTTCAGAAGCATTCCCGGCTGACCTCCGAACGGTCTGTCATCTATAATCCGGTGCTTGTCGTGTGCATAATCTCTTATGTTATGCAACTCGATGGTCACCAGTCCTTTGTCCTGCCCACGCTTCAGAATGCTTGTATTCAGCGGGCTCTGCATCAAATCAGGAACTGCAGAGAGGATGTCAATCCTCATAATACTCAGCTCCTTCCTTCAGAATGAGTGTCTTTTTTTCGGGCTGGAATTCTGATATATATTCCCTGAGCGCAGGGAGAAGATATTCAGTTCCGTCAGTTTTTCTGATCTGCCAGACATCGTTGGTTTTAAGCCGAAGAACATCTTCAATACAGCCGAATAATTCGCCATTCTTATATACCTCACTTCCTATCAGATCGTGGATATACCAATAACCTTCAGGAAGCGTTTCAAGCATTTCATCCGGCAAAAAAAGTTCAGCTTGCAGGAAGAGTGCTTTATCAGCCGAAGGATCAATACCTTTGAACCTGATAATACACTGCTGATTTCGCAGGGCAACTTCTTCAACGGCCAGTTTTTTCAACTTTCCCTGAATCAGTACATCAATATCTTTTACAGAAAGTAACTTCTCAGGGAAATCAGTGAACAGTTCAAGAACAAAGTATCCTCGTTTTTCATCAGCCGCGGATACTTTTGCTATCCTGAACATATTCTTCCGGTTGTCAGTCAAGTATCTCGAAATTAACCTTTTTGCCGTCCTTACGACCAACCGCCGCAAGCAGAAGTCTGATCGCCTGAGCGGTTTTACCGCCCTTGCCTATAACTTTGCCTGTTTCCCCCTGAGCAACTTTAAGTCTCAGGATTGTAGTTCCGTCCTCCTTTTGTGATTCCTCAACCTGAACGCTTGAGGGGTCATCAACTATGTTCTTCGCAATGAACTCAATGAATTCTTTCATGGTTCGTCCTCCGTGTTAGAGTTAGGTGCCAGATGTTAAGGTACACGCTGCCCCGGAGTATCAGAAGAAAAGAAGTAATTTACTTCCGGATTAATTTCAGGAGCGGCAACCTACGCTCCTTCAGTACCTTTAGATTTTTTCTTTGCTTTTTTAACGGTCTTATTCGCTGCGGCTGCTTCTTTCAGGCGTTGCCAGTTGGCAACTTCTGCTTCAATGGCCTCAGGGGTTAATCCACGTTTTAAAAGATCGTATTTGAGCATAATGCCTTTCTGACTCAGTAAACTTTTTACTGTGTCGGTGGGTTGTGCTCCGTTTTGCAGCCATTTAATTGCTGCATCTTCGCTGATTTCAAGCTGATGGGGCTGCGTCATCGGATTATAGATGCCGACGGCCTCAAGGAACTTTCCATCGCGAGGTGAACGGGAATCAGCGGCAACCAGCTTATAATATGGCTGTCTCTTTTTTCCCATCCTGCGTAATCTTAGCTTTACTGCCAAGTGTTATCTCTCCGTTATGTATATTAGTTTAATTTAAAATTCTTCGGGAGCATTCCTTTTGGATTGAAACCCGATTTGTTAAATCTGCTTAGCATCGTCTGCATTTCCTGAAACTGTTTCAGCAGACGGTTAACATCCTGCAGACTTGTTCCGCTTCCGCGGGCAATTCTTTTCCTTCTGCTTCCGTTCAGTACCTTTGGCGAGCTTCTTTCGTGAGGCGTCATCGAATTGATAATTGCTTCAATCCTGATAAACGCTTTCTCATCTACTTTGGCATTCTTCATATTACTCATACCGGGTATCATTGACATCAATGAAGAAACCGGTCCGAGTTTTTTAAGCAGTTTAATCTGACTGAGAAAGTCATCAAAGTCAAACAGATTTTTTCTGAGTTTTGCTTCAAGCTTTTCAGTATCAATATCTTCAAAATGCTGCTGTGCCTTCTCAACAAGGGAAATAACATCACCTTTACCAAGAATACGCGAGGCCAGTCGGTCTGGATAAAAATTATCCATCGCATCAAGTTTTTCTCCGTTAGAGATAAACTTAATCGGCTTTCCGACCACTGCTCTTATAGAAAGAGCACATCCGCCTCTTGAGTCACCATCAAGTTTTGTTAGAACCATTCCGTCAAAGCCGACCTGGTCATTAAACGATTTCGCAGAGTTAACTGCATCCTGACCTGTCATTGAATCAACGACGAAAAGAACCTCATGGGGCTCTACAAGTTTTCTGATATCCACAACTTCAGCCATTAGATCCTCATCAACATGCAGACGCCCTGCCGTATCAATGATGAGTGTGTCATGACCGTTGCTCTTTGCGTAAGCAAGAGCATCTGTTGCTATTTTGCGGGCATCTTTCACCTCAAGTGAGAATACCGGCACAGAAATTGAAGAACCGAGAATCTTAAGCTGTTCTATTGCTGCGGGTCTGTATATATCAGCCGCAGCAAGAAGTGGTTTTCTTCCGAGTTTGGTCATCTTTTTAGCAAGTTTCCCGGCGAAGGTTGTTTTACCCGAACCTTGCAGTCCGACTAGCATAATGACGGTTACTCCGGAAGAGTTAAGCTTTATCTCAGCATTCTCACTTCCAAGAAGTTCAACCAGCTCATCATAAATTATTTTTGTGATAAGCTGAGCAGGGGTTATGGAAGTAAGAACTTCCGTACCCATGGCTTTTGCGGTTACCCGCTCAATAAATTCTTTTGTTACCTTAAAGTTTACATCTGCATCAAGTAGAATTCTTCTGATTTCACGGACGGTCTCTGATACATTTGTTTCAGTAATCTTACCCTGTCCGGTAATCTTCTTTAGGGCTTTGTCTAATTTTTGAGAGAGTTCTTCAAACATGCAGGGAAATTCTTATCAGCCCTTAAGCGCGTTTGCGCCGGAAACAATTTCAAGGATTTCCTTGGTGATTGCTGCCTGTCTCTCTTTGTTATATTTCAATTTCAGGGCTTTAATCAGATCACGCGCGTTATTAGTTGCGTTTTCCATAGCTGTCATTCTTGATCCGAATTCAGATGCGTTAGACTCAAGCAGAATCCTCCAGACCTGTGCACGCAGATCGATTGAAAGAAGCCGCTCAAAAATCGCTTTTTGCCCAGGTTCGTATATGTAATCTACTTCCTCGTGAATTCCCTTCTGTGATGCTTCGATAACAGGCACGGGAAGATAGGTTTCGCGTACCACTTTCTGCGAAACAACAGATTTAAATTCGTTATATACCACAACAATCTGATCAAACTGTCCTGACAGATATCCTTCAATAAAAAGTTTTGATAACTGTAAAGCAGTGTCATATTTCAGACCATTAAACACTCCGGTCTTAAAACCGGTCATGTTATAATTTCTTTTTCTGAAGAAGTCATATCCTTTTTTACCGACACAGTAAAGTGATGGTTCTTTACCATCCTTTATTAGTGCAGCATAAAGTGAAGATGCCTCTTTAATGATATTGGTATTAAAAGCGCCGCAAAGGCCTCTTTCAGCACTGACAACCACAACCAGAACCTTTTTCACATCCCTTTCATTCAGAAATGGATTTGACTCACGGTCGTGATCAGTCACAAGATGTTTAAGCATCTCTTTGAGCTTTCTGGTGAACGGGCGGGCATTAATGATTGAGTCCTGAGCCCTGCGCAGTTTAGCCGCGGCAACCATTTTCATTGCCTTGGTTATCTTCTGGGTGCTCTGAACGCCCTTAATCCTGTTCCGTATATCTCTTAACGTTGCCATGAAACAGCTTCTTAGTTGCTCTTCTTAAATGTCTGACTAAATTCAGCTACAGCTTTTTTAATCATTGCGATAGCTTCATCACTCAGAGCTTTTGTCTCTCTGATACTCTTATAGATATCAGGATACTTCAACAGCGCAAATTCTTCAAATTCTTTTTCAAATCTTTTTACATCAACAATAGCAACCGCATCAAGGAAACCGTTTGTGCCAAGGTAAACACTCACAACCTGTTTCTCAACAGGAATTGGTGCATACTGTCCCTGCTTAAGCAGTTCCACAAGACGCGCACCGCGTGAAAGTGTTTTCTGTGTTGACACGTCAAGGTCAGAGCCGAACTTAGCGAATGCTTCAAGTTCACGGTACTGAGCCAGATCAAGCTTCAGACTTCCGGCAACTTTTTTCATTGCTTTAATCTGAGCGTTACCGCCCACGCGCGAAACAGATATACCCACGTTAATAGCAGGACGGATACCGGCATTAAACAGGTTTGATTCAAGGTATATCTGACCGTCAGTAATTGAAATAACGTTGGTCGGTATATATGCTGATACGTCACCCTGCTGGGTTTCGATGATCGGAAGCGCAGTAAGACTGCCGCCGCCCAGTTCATCATTAAGCTTTGAAGCTCTCTCAAGCAGACGGCTGTGGAGATAGAATACGTCGCCAGGGTAAGCTTCTCTTCCCGGAGGTCTTCTTAACAGAAGTGAAACTTCGCGGTATGCTGCTGCCTGTTTGGTAAGATCATCATAAATAACCAGCGCATGGCGACCTGTATCTCTGAAATGCTCTCCGAGCGTGGCGCCTGAGTAAGGAGCAATAAACTGAAGCGGAGCAGGTTCAGATGCTGAAGCAGTTACAACGGTTGTATATTCCATTGCACCATGATCCTGCAATTTTGCAATAACCTGAGCAACAGTTGATCTCTTCTGACCAATCGCAACATAAACGCAAAAGACGGGATTGATGCCGTTTTTCTTTGCTTCTTCTGAATGAGTATATTTCTGATTGATGATTGCATCAATAGCTACAGCCGTTTTACCTGTCTGTCTGTCACCAATGATAAGTTCTCTCTGACCACGGCCTATGGGAATCATTGCATCAATAGCGGCAATACCTGTCTGCAGCGGCTCTTTAACCGGCTGTCTCTGAAGTACGCCAAGTGCTTTTCTTTCAATCGGAAGCATCTTATCGGTATGAATAGGACCTTTGCCGTCAACAGGAATACCAAGGGGATTGATAACGCGACCAAGCATCGAATCGCCCACAGGCATTGATGCTACTTTGCCGGTTCTGCGGACTTTATCACCTTCTTTAACAAGCGTTGACTCACCAAACAGCACGCATCCTATGCTGTCCTCTTCGAGATTAAGCACCATGCCAAAAACATCATTCGGGAACTCGACCAGCTCGCCTGCCATTACCTGCGAGAGTCCGAATACGCGTGCGATACCGTCTCCCACCTGAAGCACGGTTCCGACATCGTATATATCTGCCTGATCCTTAAAGCCGGTAATCTGCTGCCGCAGTATTGAAATTATTTCATCCGGTCTTACTTCTACCATATTAAAATCCTTTGTACTCTAAATTCAGTTAAGTGGAATTGTACTGTTCAACAATTTACTTTTCACATTCCGCAGTTTGTTTCTCAGAGAGGCATCTATTACCGTATCTCCGATTTCAGCAATAAAACCACCAAGCAGATTTTCATCAATTGCATTGGTCATGGTTACTGTTTTGCTGTACTTCTGCTCAAGAAACTTTTTTATTTCCTCTGTCTGATCTTCACTAAGCGAGACTACAGAAGAAACTTTTACTGCCATTCTGCCGAGCTTCATGTCACGGAGTCTGTTAAATGACTGCGCAACCGCTCCAATGAGCTCTATCCTTCTTTTTGACACAAGAAAGTTAACCGCGGCTACAGTATGTTCGGATATAGTACCACCGAATATTGCGATTATCACTTTGCCTTTCAGTTCAGGATTAACCGTCGGGTTATCAATGATTCGTCTGAGCTGAACCACCTTTTTGAGCGATTCGGCTATATACTGCATGTCTTCGCCTACGGCAGCATCCGCCGACTTTTCTGAGAGTAAGCTCAGAAACGTTGCAGCATATTTGTCCGCGACTCTGTTCAGTGCCATAATCAGTTACTTTTAATTTCGTTCAATGATTTTGAAATCAGTTCTTTCTGAGCATCCTTATCAAGGTTTTTACGGATCAGCT
>JADLAF010000138.1 GCA_020848375.1 Ignavibacteriaceae bacterium | reverse complement strand
TGATAACAGGAACAAGAACAATGAAATCAGTGTTACATACATCAGAGAGCCGGGGTAAAGCTGATCATGGCTGGCTCAAAAGCAGGCATACCTTCAGTTTTGCGGAATACTTTAATCCGGAGAGAGTTCAGTTCGGAGTTCTCCGTGTTCTGAATGACGATATCGTTGCGCCGGGGATGGGTTTTGGCACCCACCCGCACAACAATATGGAAATCATCTCCATACCGCTTGAAGGAGATCTTGAACATAAGGACAGCATGGGAAATACCACGGTCATTAAATACGGCGATGTTCAGGTAATGAGTGCCGGGACCGGTGTGCTGCACAGTGAATATAATAAGAACAGTGACCGTGAGGTAAAATTCCTTCAGATATGGGTTTTCCCCCATACCAGGAATGTTACACCGCGATATGACCAGATAACCCTAAATCCGGCTGAAAGAAAAAACAAATTACAGCAGATACTTTCACCCGATCGCGATGATGCAGGCGTGTGGATTCATCAGAATGCCTGGTTTCATCTGGCTGATTTTGATAAGGGCACCCGTGAAGAATACCATTTAAAAGCAGAAGGAAACGGGCTCTATATATTCAACCTGAAGGGCACTGTTGCCGTAAACGGACAGAAACTTAATACCAGAGACGGTTTTGGTATCTGGGAAACGGACAGCGCGGCAATTACCGCGGAAACGGACGCTTCCTTCCTGCTGATGGAAGTTCCGATGACAAAAGAGATTAAATAAACAGTAACATATATATAACGAAAGGATAACACCAATGGCAAAATCAGTATGGGCAATTGACCCGACTCACTCAGAAATCGGATTTAAGGTAAAACACATGATGTTTACCAACGTTTCCGGTAAATTCAACTCATTTGAAGCATCTATCGAAAACGAAGATGATAAATTTGAAACCTCGGCCATCAGCTTCACTGCTGATGTAAACAGCATTGACACGGCAAATTCAGACAGATATAATCACCTCAGAAGCGCGTACTTCTTTGAAGTTGAAAAATTCCCGAAGCTGAGCTTTGTATCAACCGACATTAAGAAAGTTAATGACAACCTGTTCCACGTAACCGGCGACTTCACCATCCGCGGCGTGAGCCAGAAAATCACCCTTGAGGCAGAATACAGCGGTCTGATGAAGGATCCGTGGGGAAACACCAAAGCAGGTTTCTCCTTAAACGGTAAGATCAACAGAAAAGATTTTGGTCTTACCTGGAATGCTGCTCTGGAGACAGGCGGAGTTCTGGTTTCTGATGAGGTTAAGCTCCTCTGCGAAGTTCAGGCTGTAAAGAAGTAATCAAAAGATTCTCTTATATATACGATAAAGCGGATGCCTGCTCCCCGCCACGGGAGCCGGTACTCCGCTTTTTTTTATCCCGCGCAAAGACGCTAAGCCGCAAAGAGTAAAAGAAGGACAGCAAGGACTTTAAGGACGATAAGGGCTGCAGCCAGACAGGGACAAAAATAGTCTGAAATCAGTCGGGGCAGATTACTATCCACATAGCCGGCAAAACAAGCTCTTTTAACAAAAAAATAATTCTCCGGTATTGCGGTTTTCCGTAAGTTTTGAGAAAATTTCCGGAGCATTTTCCCATGGCATCACGCCGCGACTTTCTCAAATATTCACTCCTCGGCTCAGCAGCCGCATTTCTTCCAACAGACGTATTTGCCCGTCTTCGTCCCGTAAGCGGGACCGAAGGCAGGATAAGAATCCGCGGCAAGGTTTCCTCCGGAGCGATTCCGGTAAAAGGGGCTGTGGTCTCAGACGGCTTTCAGACGGTGGTAACCGGTCAGGACGGGACGTATGAACTTATCACCTCCTCAGATGCCCGGTTTGTCCACTGCTCCATCCCTTCAGGATATATACTGCCGGTTAACGAGAAAGGGCTCGCGCAGCACTTCCGGCGGATAACTCCGGGCAGCAACGGGGAGTTCACTGCGTCATTTGACCTGGGGAAAAATCCCGCTGATGACCGTAAGCACGTCTTCTTTGCCCTTGGAGATACACAAATGCTTGATAAGCAGGATATGGAGCGGTTTCATAAAGAGTCGGTTCCGGATATTGCCGCATCGGTAAAGAAGTACGCGGGCATGGGGATGTTCGGAGTTACCGTGGGAGATATCGTCTTTGATAAACTTGATTTATACCCGGATTATATAGAAGGCGTTTCCAGAACGGGGCTGCCATTTTTGCAGGTGATCGGCAACCATGATGTAGTACCCGGCTCAAAGAGTGATGAAATGTCAGCCGCCGGCTTTGAGGAGAAGTTCGGCCCGGCATATTACTCCTTCAACCGGGGTGAGGTGCATTATGTGGTGCTTGATGATGTCTTCTGGTTTAGCGGATATATCGGGTATATACCTGATCATCAGTTGCGCTGGCTGCAGCGGGACTTGCAGCATGTTGAAAAAGGGAGCCGGGTGGTGGTATTCACCCACATCCCGGTTTACAGCAAACAGCATGAGAGGAATGACAAAAAATCCCCTTCAAACTCCCTTGTGGTAACCAACCGGGAGATGCTCTACCGGATTCTTGAACCGTATCAGACAACCATCATTTGCGGCCATACTCACGAAAGCGAGTATATACAGGATGGCGGCTGCAGCATTGATATTATAGGGGCGGTATGCGGAGCGTGGTGGACTTCCGATATCTGCGGTGACGGTACACCAAACGGTTATGCAGTCTATGAAGTGAACGGCGGCACTCTTAACCGGCGTTACAAAGGAACCGGCAAACCTGACGACTACCAGATGGAAGCAATGGTATATTCAAAGGATGGTAAGAAGTATCTGGCCGCGAATGTCTGGTCAGCAGACAGCGGATGGGAGATTAATCTGTATAAGGGAGCCGATACTATGGGGAGGATGACCCGGGAACTGGCAAAGGACAGCCGGGCGGTTGATCTTTTTGACGGAGACGGTATGCCGGCAAAGCATCCCTGGGTAGGGGCTTACATGACCGATCATCTTTTTGTGAAAGAGATTACAGGAGAAAAAGGCACCTATACGGTTGAGGCACTGGAGCCCTCGGGAAAAAAACACGTTCTGAATTATGAATGATGAGGTACGAATTATGAATTGTGGTTTGGGTTGAATCGGGCAGGTTCGGGGATCTGTTTATTCTAAAAGCACCCATGAAACCAGGTAGTTCAGTCGCACCCAATTAATGATGAGATTTTAATCACACAGACCCGTCTCTTGTTCAAAAATTCATCAGTAAAAGCCGAATTTTCTTGCCCAATGTTTAAAATTCTGTATCTTGCCTATCCAATTTGCGGTAAAGTATAGTTTTATACGGTTACTGCATAACTGGTCTGGCAAAGAGAGCTTGTCAGTCCGGTTTAACCACACGAACACCATATTCTTTTAAAAGAGGGTTCCCCACCGGGAGCCGTTCAGAGGGCGGGTTTTCCCCGATCTACCAAAGCTTCAGTATCCGGATTCAGCAGAGTATTATTGCCTGATGAGCCGGCGGGTTATCTGTATGCTTACAGAGAGGGCTGCCTTTTCCTGTTTCGATCACGATTTTTTTTATTTTCTGTAACATATTCATCGAAGGGTTATAGCATGAATAGTCTTTTTTCAAAATTCACCAAAGCAGTTATGGTGCTTGGGCTTGTGTTTTCAACCAGCACTGGACTGCTGGCACAGCCGGCCGTTCCGGCGCTCACTGCGCCTGCTGATCTTGCCACTGGGCAATCTTTAACTCCAGCTTTAAGCTGGGGTTCGGTTTTAGGCGCAACTGAGTACCGTGTACAGCTTGCTTCTGATGCCGGATTCGTTTCAATTCTGGTTGATACGGTTACTGCTGCAACCTCCTATGCTGTTTATACCAATCTTTCCCATTTTACGCAGTACTACTGGCAGGTAAAAGCATTTGACGGAACAGATTCAAGCGCTTTTTCAGCGGCATTTTCATTCAGAACCGAACTTGATGTGCCGGTGCTTGCGGCTCCGGTTAATAATGCAACAGCGCAGCTGCTTACTCCGGCCCTGAGCTGGGGTGCGGTAACAGGCGCAACTGAATACCGTCTGCAGCTCGCAACAGATGCTGCATTTACCGCGATCGTAAAAGATACCGTTACCTCGGTGCTCAGTTACAGCGTATATACACCACTAACAAACTACGCCGATTACTTCTGGCGTGTTAAAGCAATTGACGGTACTGAAGAAGGGGCGTTCTCATCAGCTTTTTCATTCAGAACGCTTCTTGCCTCTCCGGGGCTCAGCACTCCGGCAGACAGCAGCATTTTTGTTTCGGTAACTCCGACCATCAGCTGGAATGCAGTGCCCGGTGCAACTGCATACGATCTTCAGATTTCAGGAGATAGTAACTTTGTGGGTATTGCATTAAGTCACACCGGTGAAACCGGAACTTCATATACACTGAACGGTCCCTTAGCCCACTACACGGTTTTTTACTGGAGAGTCCGCGCTACAGACGGATCTGAAACAACGGGTTATTCAACACCATTCCGTTTTAGAACACTCATCACCACTCCTGACCTCAGCTCACCTGCTGATGCGGCAGTTGTTCAGCCGGTTAACACCGTGTTTGACTGGGATGATGTAACCGGTGCTACAAGCTACCGCCTGCAGGTTGCGACCGATGCGGCTTTCACAAACATTGTAAGAAACATCACCGGTATCGGATCAAGCGGGCATACACTTTCAG
>JADLAF010000137.1 GCA_020848375.1 Ignavibacteriaceae bacterium | reverse complement strand
ATACCCTCCCCTGAGGCAAAACACCGCTTTTACCTGCTTATTTCCGAATGCCTGCCTGATATCATCAATCCGCTCTTTATCCGTTCCTGCGAGATATCCGCTCTCTTTACCCACATTTTTACCAACCAGCACCTGATACCCGAGTTTTTCAAAATAAGCGGCTCCCCGGGGGACACGCTCCATATCAAATGGCTTTGAGGAGGGAGATATAAAAGTTACTAAATCCCCTTTTTTCAGTAATGACGGTCTTTTCATGGTGCTCAAAATGTTAATAATCGGATAATACTAAGTTAACAATAAGGTAATATTCAGAGGGTAGATTTCGGAGTGAAAATTAGAATTTTCACTTGTTTCCCAATAACTAAGTTTTGAGGAGAAAAAGTATGTACAACAATTATATGCTGGCTGGAGCAGTGGCCGCGGCAGAACTATTCAGTTTTGTAAGAGGAGAATATTTCTTTGGTCTGATTTTAGCATTGGTCTTTGTGCTGTATGGAATTATCCGCACGCTCATTAATTTTGATATGCCGGGGCTTAACCAGGAATTTTCGGTAATAACCAACTCTTCAGAAAACAGCAACGCCGGAGTATTATAACGGTTCCTTTCAGAAACCGCAGCCGGTATATCCCCATAGTTCTCAATTCATAAAAGCAAAGTGCTATGAAGCAGTTAGATATTGAGTCCCTTATTTTATCAAAGTATCCCGGCTTCCCCGGCAGATTTCTGCTGCCCTTCAAATCATTTTTCTTTTTCCTGACTGGAAAAATTCTTAAGGTTAAAGAGATTAATGCATTCCTCACTCATGCGAAAGGTAAAACTGGTATTGATTTTATTGATGAAATTTTTGAACATCTTGATTTTTCATACGTCCTCAGCGCAAAGGACAGGGATAAAATAAGGAGCGAGGGGCGTGTTGTGATTATTTCCAACCATCCACTTGGCGGGCTGGATGGTCTTGCTCTTGTGAAACTTATCAGTGAAATCAGACCTGATGTTAAGATTGTGGTGAATGACTTCCTGCTGAATATTGAGGAACTGAAGCAGTTCTTTCTGCCCTATGATCTCACGACTCCCAAAGCGCAGAGCCGAAATGTCAGAGCGATCATTGATTATCTGAACCATGACCACGCAGTAATCATCTTTCCTGCAGGGGTTGTCTCACGCTTCGGATTGAAGGGCATCCGTGATGGCAAATGGAATAAAGGATTTCTCTTTTTCGCGAAAGCAACCAACTCCCCCATTCTGCCGCTTTATATAGAGGGAAGAAATACAGTTCTTTTTTATCTGGTCGGGCTTTTCAGCAGTCTGCTTTCCATGCTTATGCTGCCAAGGGAATTATTTAAGAAAAAGCGGTCATCCATTAAAATTACTATAGGCAATTCAATACCACCGGCTTCATTCTTAAACTCTATTAAAGATGATAAAACAACTCTGAAGCTTCTCCGAAAGCACCTTATCCGTGTCGCAAAAAATAAACCCGGTATTTTTAAGACCGAAAAAAATATTATCCATCCTGTCGGCAAAAAAGAGCTGAAAAAGCAGATACTTCAGTAAGATGTTCTGGGGGAAACATCTGACGGTAAGCTTATTGTTTTACTAGACGCTGAAAGAGCTCCTGATGTTATGCGCGAAATAGGACGGCTGCGGGAACTCACTTTCAGAAAAGTAGGAGAAGGGACAGGCAAGAGAATTGATCTTGATTATTTTGATAAAATCTACCGGCAAATTGTACTGTGGGATGATGGCGAACTGGAAATTGCGGGCGCATACCGTATTGGTGAATGCAGCAGGATATACCCCAATCATCAGCTTTACGGAATATATTCAGCTTCACTCTTTACTTTTGCAGAAGAGTTAACCGGCAAGCTTCATGCTTCAATTGAACTGGGCAGAAGTTTTGTTAATGCAAAATACTGGAACTCCAATGCTCTTGATTACCTGTGGCAGGGTATCGGAAGCTATCTTGCGGTTAATCCTGAGATTAAATATCTTTTCGGACCGGTCAGTATCAGCAATGCATACCCTCAGGCAGCGAAAGAACTTCTGGTATATTTTTTCAGGAAGTATTTCTCACCTGCTAACTCAGATGTGCATGCCAGGAATCCGTTCTTCATCTCACCCGCTCGAGAAAAGGAACTTTCGGAACATTTCTCAACCGGTTATTACCGCGCAGATTTCCTTGAACTGAAAAATCAGCTTAAAATACTTGGCTTTTCCATCCCGGTTCTCTTAAAACAATATACAGAGTTATGCGAGCCCGGCGGGGTTACAATTTTTGATTTTAACATTGACCCCGATTTTGAGAACTGTATAGATGGTCTCATACTGGTTGAGGTTGAAAAGCTTAAAGAACAAAAACGCGCACGCTACATCAAATCCAGTTACACAAAAGCAGTTTAATTTGTATGAGAATAGCCCATATATCAGACCTTCATCTCAGTCATGCATTTAATAAAAAACTGACCGGAAGAGTTTACAAATTTCTGAAATATGTATCTCAGCGTGCTGATCATCTTGTCATTACGGGTGACATTTCAGACAATGCTGAAGAAGAAGATTTTATTCTTTTCAGGGAGATGCTCAGCCGGCTCGGGCTGCTGGATGGCAATAAAACAAGTGTGGTTATAGGCAATCACGATATTTTCGGCGGAGTTATTAAAGCTGAAGATATTCTTAATTTCCCGCAAAGATGCCGCGAGACAGATTATCAGCAGAAAGTCGGGCTTTTCCATTCCTATCTTGGGGAACTTCAGTCCAATTGTGTTCATCAGGGGACCAGTAATGGCTACCCCTATGCTAAACTTATTGAAGACAGTCTGATAATAGGTGTTAATTCCATCGCTGAGTATTCCTCACTGAGAAATCCGTTCGCCTCAAACGGAGAGATTTCTGATGACCAGCTCACAGAAATCCAGACGATATTCAAAGAATATTCAAAGTACTGCAAAACGAAGGTTATACTCGTGCATCACCATTTTAATAAAATGCGTTATATGACCGGCAGCTTTACTGAAAGGATCTGGATGAATATTGAGAAGCAGACCATGAAGCTGAGGAAAAAGAAAAAGATCCTGGAAATCTTTAAGCAGAATGGTGTAAACCTGATATTGCATGGTCATTTTCATCAGATGCACACTTACACGAGAAAATCCATTGAAATAGCAAATGCAGGGGCAAGTATTCGGAATGCCGAAGGACATTTTCAGTATAACCTGATTGCTGCAGAAAACGGCTCGGTATCAATCAGCCAAAAAACCAAACTGATTGAAATTAAAAAACCTCAACTTCTTAAGATAATTGCTTCCGCTAAAAATCTGACCGGCAAGATTGCAATTGCCTGATAATCTGTAAAGCCCCTCCCGGCATGTAGTGCGGTTCAGAACCGTAATTGATAAAAATTTCCATATTCTTCCCTGAGACGCCGCAAACGCAAATCATCATCAAGAACAAAACATCCGGTTAGCATTTACGACGTCTCTACAAAAATGATATATTTGATTTTTTAGTAGAGACGTTGCAATCGCCGCTACCGATATATAGAAACATGCAAATTATCCCGGCGATTGCAGCGTCTCAGACTCGTCAAATAAAAACCACATTAATCGCAGCCCCACAAACCTTCCCAATCGTCGTCCCTGAGACGCCGCAAACGCGAAAAAAAATCATGAAGTTTGAAGTATGAATTAAGAATAGATTCATTAATTTTGTTGTGACGTTGCAATCGCCGTTACCGATATATAGAAACACGCGAATTATCTCGGCGATTGCATCGTCTCTAACCCGTCAAAGGGAAAAATGACAGGGTTTGTAATTTAGAATCCCCTCATCTTCCTGAAATGCCGTATATGTATCCAATCCCCCTATTTAAAATAAAAAAGGACGCGGCTGATGCCGCGTCCCTTGTCGAAGGAGAGGAGTATGGGGAGAAACTCTTCCTTATTATTTAATGAGCGTCATCTTCTTGGTGATGATCTGATTGTTTGCTATCAGACTATAGAAATAGATTCCGCTTGAAAGCTGTGAACCGTTAAAGGTAATTGAGTGCTGACCTGCTGAGAAATCAGTATTTGCAAGTACGGCTACTTCCTGACCAAGAGCGTTATATACTTTCAGCACTACTTCTGAAGCTTCAGGCAGTGAGAAAGAAATAACGGTTGAAGGGTTGAACGGATTCGGATAGTTCTGGCTGAGTGCATAGTCAGTAACAGTGCTGCCTGAAACGAGATCCTTATCCTTTACATCGGTAAGGATATATCCTGCTCCTGAAAGCCAGCTTGCCCATCCCTGAGTCCAGTCAGTAGTTCCGAATGCGCCCACATGGTTTCCGCCTGCTGCATCAAAGAATCCGTCTGCAGGCGGTGCAATTGCTCCGGTCAGTGCCGGTGAACCTGCCTTAGGCATGAAGTTCGGTGCATTCAGGTTGAACGGATCAGTAATCCCCGCTCCTGAATTTGCTGTGAAAATTCTGCCTGAGTTGGTTGTGGTAAACCATGCTACCGGATCCCATGAAAGATTCGGTGAACCGGTTGTATCAATTGCTT
>JADLAF010000136.1 GCA_020848375.1 Ignavibacteriaceae bacterium | reverse complement strand
CGGACAAAACTGAGGATATGATCGGGCGGATAGCTGAAAGAGGGGTATCCGGCCGCATCAATTCTTACCATCCCGGCAGCCAGTAAAACATAAAGATATATACGAATCATATTACTGTATATACCTTCCTGTTATGCTTTTTCAAAAAACGTCAGCCCGATATTATCCAGACCCAGACTGATATTGTACTGCTGATGCGCGTTTCTCAGACGGGTCAGCGGCTCATTGAACGGCTCCATCCCCTGCTTGAGGGTGTTGCAATGAATGGGGATAAATACTTTTGCTTCAACATCCCTTGCCATCTGCAGAGCTTCTTCCGGTGTGCAGTGATTCCGCAGCCAGGGGTTATACGCACCGATCGGCATGATGGCGATATCTGCTTTTTCACCGGATTTCTTAAACAAATCGGTCATGGCCGTATCTCCGCCAAAGAGAATCTTCTTGCCGTTCCGTTCCAGTATATATGCGTTGTAGCTTCTGCCGTTATCCATAAACCCTCTCGAACGGTCACGCTCCCAGGGGTAGCGCCATCCGAAATGCCTGACCTCCAGCGCCTTAATGCGGAGAGCATCGGTTCTGATCTCTTCACCCCAGTCAAGTTCGCGAAGTGACTTCCACTGCAAAGCGGAAGTAACATCAGATGTATTAAATGCAGTAACTGCATCTATCTGGTTGGGGTAGCGTCTGGTAAACTCCTTGAGGGTTTTGTAATCAGTATGATCCATGTGAGCATGTGAGAGGAGAATAAGATCGGGTCTCGGCAGCTCATCAATAGTGAGAGCCGGAGCGGTCAGCCGGCTGGGACCGTATATATACCCAAGCATATAGATACCAACCTTTGCAAAAAGCACCGGGTCGGTTATGATTTTGTATCCGTAAAAATTGATATAAACGGTGCTGTGACCAATCCATGCAACTGAAATTTCTGTGTCATTCCACTCAGCCGGTGATGGCTTAAAGGCGGGCATCCCCTCTTTCCGGGTGTCAGCTCTGAGCATACCAGTGCCTCCTGCTATTGCCGCGGCTCCGGTAAGCAGTCCTGTTTTAAGGAATGATCTTCTTTTCATGCACTCTCTTGGTTGTTAATGGTTAGTTTGGGCTCTAATTGCTAATACAAAGTTAAACAAATTAGCGTATGTGTGTAGTTCCTTATGCGGTTAAGATCACAGATGCAAACGTTTTTGCCCCGAAACAGGGAGTCAAGTTTCAAACTGATCCCGACAATTTTTAATACGCAGCCATCTGTTAACAAAATGTGGATAACCCCTGAAGTAGGGCTCAGTTACCCGCAGAATGGCTTTTAAAAACTTCTGTTTATGCTTGATAACTTATAGAAGATTCTAATTAGACACCCCTAAGTAATTGTTTTTCAACCAGTTATAAATGAAATTGACTTTCTTACAATTGTGGATAACTTGTGTACATCTTTTTAGGCTCAAGAGGGACTTAGCACAAAAAATTCTAACTTTTTCGTTCATAATTGTTAACAAACTCTGCGTGACTCAGCGAAAACTTTGCTTGACTTTGCGTTTATATTCTTCCTGATTTCTTAAATTCCCGTATGAAATTGTTCCATTATTTCCTGTTTTTGCTTCTTTGCAGCTCCTCCCACCCACAGGGAGTTTGGGAGCGGCTTCCCTCCCCCGTAGCTGCAAATCTTTACAAAGTCCAGTTTGTGGACAGTCTCACCGGATGGGCCGCGGGTGACTCCGGGGTCATTATCAAAACCACTGATGGCGGGCTCAACTGGTTCAGGCAGGAGTCTGGCATTACCTCCGCTATTTATGACCTCCATTTCATTGACGAAAACAAGGGCTGGGGTATAACATGGAGATCTTCCGCTCCTCCGTTCGGCACCAACATTATCCGCACCAGTAGCGGAGGGAATGAATGGTTCGAGTTCGAATTCCCAGACGAAAATGTTTTTCTGCACACAATCAGATTTTCCGATTCGCTGAATGGATATATCGGCGGTGAGGGGGGAGTGCTGAAAAGAACCACAGACGGCGGATTTACCTGGCGTGAAGTTGAAGTTCAGGCGGATTACTCCGGCTTTCCAATTCTTAATTTATGTCTGAATGACGGTCAGTATGCCTATGCTAACGGCGGTCATGTGGATGTGCTTGGTATTATCTGGAGAACGACAAACGGTGGTGAGTACTGGAGCACCACAGCCGTAAGCCCGGAACCTATATATACTCTTGAGGTGATTGACTCGCTTAACGCTATTGGTATGGGGGGTGACTGGGAGTATGGCACAATGATTGTCTCCACCACTAACCGCGGAGAAAGCTGGGAGTATCTGAATCTCGATATATACGGCATTGCCCACAAGATGCAGTTCCGCACAAAGAATGATCTTTGGGTAGCACTCGGAAACGGACAAGTGCTGCTGAACACTAACAATCCGGTTATTCCCTATGATGATACGCTCAGAATCTGGAACATCATTCCAACACCCGGCGGAGCTTCGATTTACGATATTGTATTTACTGACTCCTTAACTGGCTATGGAGTAGGAGACTCCGGCGCAGTTATAAAGTACCGCTTCACCGGGCCAAATGATATAAAGGACTATAATCCTCTTATTAAGCCCGGCGGATTTTTTACTGTTTCAAATTATCCCAATCCTTTTAATCCGTTAACCACTATTCAGTTTGACGCTGGGGAGCAGGGCTGGCTTGTAATTGAAATCTATAACACGGCAGGTGAATTTATAACAAGATTATATAACGGACTTGCTCAGGAGGGTATTAGTAAGTTTTCATTTGATGCTTCAAGATATTCCTCAGGAATATATTTTTATCGGGCGGAATTCACCCCCCTTCTTAAACCAGGAGAGAGCTCTGTAACCGGCGGTAAGATGACTTATATCCGCTGATTACAGAGTCCGCTCCCGCAGCACTGCTATTTTGTGTAAACCATTCCCCTGGTTACACGCTGATTGCCCGACTCAATTGAGAAAAAATATATTCCTGACCCGAGACCATACTCCTGCGAATTAAAGGAAAACTGATACTCACCTTCTGTAAGATATCCCGAAACAGGTTCAGCCACTAGTTCACCGCTGAGTGTATATACACGCAGTTTAACCACACCCGGGGAGGCGATACTGAAACTGATATTGGTTTCCGGATTAAACGGGTTTGGGTAGTTCTGATTTAGTTCAAACCGCGTCGGTGCTGTAACCGGCTCATCAGCCGAAGAGGAGACAATCTGTACCGGAACGGTTCTAATCTGATACTTACCAGATGAATTTTCCATCCATAAGGGTACTAAGTAGCTGCCTGAGCTGAGCAGAGCGATATTATCCCCTTGATAACCCTGCCCAAGACTTCCAATCGGTTCAGGTTTAAATGCTTTTTCACTTATCTTTACCTCACCGAAGCTTTCACCGCCGTTTACAGACCTGCCCATATATACATCTGTTGAATCGTTGGTTGTTTCACGGTCATCATACCAGAGCAGGTTTAAACCTCCGTTATCATCAATATCCATTGCCGGAAAGTATTGTGTTTTTCCGTTATTCAGCGGGTCAGTGTTCACCCTCAGGGAACTAAGCCATGTAGCTCCGCCGTCTGTGCTGCGGGTAAGTATGAGGTCTGCATCACTTCCTGCAGGAGTGCGGTTCTTCTGGGTAGTTAAAATATATATACGGTTATTGAACGTGCCGCCAGAGTTGTCAACCCCGATTCTCGGATAGCCGTTTACTCTGATGTTTTGCTTTTGAGACAGGATACCGGTAATGCCGTTCACTGCAAACGCACTTTCAGTTACTGACCATGAAGCCCCACCGTTTGAAGAAGAAGCAAACCCGACCTGTGTTTCCTGAAAAGGAGAAGTACTGGTAACACCCGCCCAGGTGAGATATACCGTTCCGTCTTTACGGATAGTTAGGTCAGGTCCGGCACAGCGCTGAGGCGGATTGTTCACCTTCAACGGAGCCGACCAGGCAGCACCCCCGTCATCAGTGTATGATATATATACTGGAAACGGTGGTGCGAAGCGAACCCATGCTGCATATACTCTGCCGTAATAGGGGCTTGCCGGGTTATTATCACTCACAACGGTTGCCCGTTCAAGATCGTGATCAGAAATCTGCTTTTGCACCGTCCAGGTTAACCCGCGGTTGGTTGATGTATGCGAATAAAGCCCATAAACCGGTGCTCTTCCTATACGCACCAGAACATATCTGCCTGAGTCATCTATTGCAATACCCGGGTCACCGCCGTGAAAGGTGATATTTGGTCCGGTGCAGGTATCATTACCACGCCAGGTCAGACCCCGGTCAGTGGAGCTATAAACTCCTTCGCTGATAAAAAAGGGATTGATCTGCGTTGTGTTCGCTGAGGCAAACAAATGAGCAGGATCAGAAGGATCTTTCGCAACAAATGGCTCAGTCTGATGTACATTACCCGGATATATCCGGTACGAACTGCCCAGCTTTATCAGATCAGGCGACTGGCTTTGCAGCAATGCCGTTAATAAAAACAAAATGATAAGAATTTTCATACAATCTCAGAATTATAAGAGAGCAGTTTCCGTATTTCAGAAACTGCTCTCCGGTTAATAAATCACACTCAGAGCCGGTAGGTAAGAGTCATGTTACCGAAGAAATTCCTCGGTTCACCTGCCTCATAAAACCTTCCGCCGGTTGCATTGATATTAATAAAGCCGATATACTGCCTGTCGAACAGATTCATCCCTCCCCCTGAAAGGATGAGTGAGAATTTATCAAAGTATATCTCGGTGCCAAGCGTTACACTCGCCAGTGTGTAATCACTTGTTTTAGCACTGTTTGCGTCATTAACATACATTCCTGTTACCGTCTGTATCTGGGTCTTAGCAAACCCGATCATATTAT
>JADLAF010000135.1 GCA_020848375.1 Ignavibacteriaceae bacterium | reverse complement strand
TGGCCGGAGAAACCGGAGCTTCTTCAAATGGTTTGCTCTTTACCTTAATCTTCTTTTTCTTCTGCTGGCTGGAAGCATCTGCTGACTGCCCCGGGGAAACACTAACAGTTGATTTAACCCCTACTCCTTTGTCCGGTCTTGGCGCCGGTTTTGGCGGAGAAAGATCAATAGTGCCTTTAACAACAAGACCACGTGCAGCGCCCTGGCGTCTGGTGCGCTCAAGAGGATCTTCAACGGTTTTACCCTTTGGTTTTACTTCCTCTTCCTGCTTAACCGGTTCTGCCGGTTTTGGCTCTTCGGGTTTTGGTTCATGTCCCTTAACTTTAGGGGCATCTTTGCCCTTAGGTCTTTTATCAGACTTTATTTTAGCTCTTTCTTCTTCCCGCTGCTCACGGCTTTTAGGAGCGGTGGTAATTTTTTTGTTGTCTGAACTCTCAGCAGTTTCTTCCGTCTGAATTTCTTCAGTTTCCTGAGCAACAACAACGGGCGGCTCTTCTTGCTGAGGGGCTGACGCCTCATAAGTATGCTCAGGAGTGTGTTCCTCGGTCTGGGGTTCAGATGCAGGTTCAGCTTGCGGCTCAGGTGTCTGTGCGGCAGCGGCGGCATTAAGCTCTGCTTGTCTGACGGCTTCTGCCTCTTCAGCTTCTTTTGCCTTTCTTGCTTCTTCAGCAAATCTTGCTTCTTCGGCTTTTTTTGCCTCTTCTGCTTTTTTAGCTTCCTCGGCTGCCGGATCAATATTACCGCGCTGCTCATCAAGCTTCCGCATTTTTTCGCGGTGCTCTTCAAGCTTCTTGCGGTCTTTCATATACTGAGCATAAGCCGTGTCTATCATCTCATCAGTGACGGGCGAGTTGATAGTCTTTACTTCAAATCCTTTGTCCTTCAGGAATTTGAGCATTGCATCGGAGGGCTGATTGCACTCCTTTGAGAGGTCAGAAACTCTTTTTTTCTTTTCTTTTACTTCAGACATAAATAGTCTTGCTTATCCTTCACTTTCGGTTAGTTGTTCGGTAAGGATTCTGAAAAGTTCATCAATTGAGTCAGGATCAATACCTTCAATCTGTGCAATGGCTTCCTTACCGGCGCGCAGGACGTCAAGAGCTGTATCGTATCTGTTTTCAATCAGCAGATTAACAAGCTCCTCGCCCAGTTCATCACGAAGTTCCGGAAGCTCGATATCCTCATCAAGTTCGAGTATGGATTTTTTCTCCCTGATCAGTTCTATTTCATAACCAGTCACGCGAGAGGCCAGATTGATATTTACGGCGCGGAGCCCAACAATGGTTCCGGCCTGTTTTTCTTCAGCATAGATAGTTGCTTTTTTATGCTGGGTATCTATTTCAATATTTTTAATCTTTCCCGGGTTCAACGCGCGGATAATGAGGGTCTTAATATCATCCGACCAGCTAAACACATCAATATTTTCACCATTCAGTTCTTTTACGATTGACGTGATACGAACGCCTTTCATTCCGATGCACGCGCCTACTGCATCAACTCGCTTGTCGGTGCTTTCAACAGCCACTTTGGCACGCATACCCGGCTGGCGGGCTATGGCTTTTATTTCGATTACGCCGTCAAAGATTTCCGGTATTTCAATTTCAAACAGTCTTCTGAGAAACTCATTGTCAGCACGGCTGATAATCACCTGAGGATTTCCTTTGTCGCGTCTGATTTCTTTTATTACCGCGCGTAGGATTCTTCCCTTTATATACTTCTCGCCCGGTATCTGTTCGTTCTTCGGCAGCACTAGTTCGTTTTTGTTATGGTTAACTAAGATATCATGTTTGCGGTTCTGATATATCTCACCAATAACAATATCACCAATCTTTTTCTTATAATCAGAGAAGATAACTTCTTTTTCGATATCACGGATTTTCTGATTGAGCGTGTTTTTTGCAAGAAGCACAAGACGGCGGCCGAAGGAACTGAGCGGAAGGATTTCAATATAATCATCACCCAGGTCAAGCTCATCTTCGTTACCGCGGGTGTTTACCTCATCAAGTGAGATTTCGAGATCAGGGTTCCCGACTTTTTCTACAATAGTTCTTGAAAGCTGACACTCAATGTCACCGCGGTCCATATTAACTATTACTTCAAAGCGGGCTTCTTCTCCGAAACGCTTCTGGAGAATGGTTTTGAAAACTTCTTCAACCACGCCTATGAGATAGTCGCGGTCAATGCCTTTTTCTTTGGCAATGAGCGAGAAGGATTCAATTATTTCAGAATTCATGGTTATAACTCCTGTTTCACTTAAAACTTAATTTGACGACTGCTTTGCGGATTCGGCTGAACTCAAGAGGGAGCTCGGTTTTATCCTTCAGTTCAAAAATCAATGTAGTATCTCCGGTGCTTTTCAGACGTGCGGTAACGGAGAGGGTTTCTTCACCTGGGCCGGCGTAATCAATCTGAAAACTGCGGCCAATGTGTTTCTTAAATTGTCTGATATCTGTCAGCGGGTTTTCTGCTCCGGGGGAAGAAACATCAAGCCGGTACGAATAAGCCGGATCCAGTTTCAGTTCAAACTCCTCTGTAATAGCGGTACTGATAAGAGCGCAGTCTTCAATAGTGAGAGAAGTTTCAGCATCAGCATAAACCTCAATAACCCTGGAACTTTTGTTACCGCGGAATTTAACATCAATAAAGATGAATCCGGCGGAGAGCACTGCCTGACGGCAGATAGTATGTATGGTAGTTTCTAAATCTGTCATAAAACAAAAAACGCCCTTTTTAGGGCGAACTGAGAGTCCAAAAATACCAATATTCTGTTAAAATAGCAAATTCTTTAAATAATTAGTAATTAGGAGTAGTAATTAGTAAAAAGAAGGACAATCTGCAGAATGGTGGGAAAATGTACAATTTACAATGAACAATGTATAGGGGGTTGGGAGAATGTACAATGTACAATGAACAATGTACAGGGGTTGGTTCCGCGTAAATCCGCGGGAAACCCTTTGCGTCTTTGCGAGAGATTCGGGGCTTAAGCCGCAAGGACATTAAGGACTGCTTGGAGTTTTCCGCGCAAATCCGCGAAATCTGCGGGAAACTCTTTGCGCCTTTACCGCCTTTGCGCGAGCCACGGGGGCTAAGCTGCAAGTACGATAGGGACGGCTTGGAGTTTTCCGCGCAAATCCGCGAAATCTGCGGGAAACTCTTTGGGGCTTTGCTCGAGATTGATTTTGTACAGTAGATTAAGCGGTCACCCGCGCTGCGGGTTTAGGGGGGAGCTATCTTGCTATTCTATTAATCGGACACCCGCTACGCGGGTTCAAACTCTGCGGAACTCTGCGAAAACTTTGCCCCCCCTCTGCGTTAAAATTCCTCTTTACGCCTTTCCGTCTTTGCGCGAGATTCGGGGCCTAAGCCGCAAGGACATTAGGGACTGCTTGGAGTTTTCCGCGCAAATCAGCGAAATCTGCGGGAAACTCTTCGCGCCTTTGCGTCTTTGCGCGAGATTCGGAGCTTAAGCCGCAAGGACAATAGGGAATCGGGAGTTTAAAACTCTGCGGAACTCAGCCCCTGACTTTGCTTCCTTTGCGTTAAAATCTTCTTATGCCTGTTTCCTTCCCAGCTTAAAATCCTTGCTTTTTTCTTTGTTTTTCAGCAGTTTTGTAAAAATTTCACTGATTTCTTCCCAATGTGGATACTGCTAAAAACTATAATCCTCACGGGCATTTGGACACAATCTTGGAACTTCAATGCAGGAAAAATTAACCATTATTAAATCCAACCTTAAAAATGGTCTATATAAGAATGAAGCACAAGTTCGGGTAAATCTTATCTACGGACTTCTCTCACAACTCGGATGGGACACAGATAATCCTGCCGAGGTCTATGCTGAATACCCTACAACGAAGTACGAGGACAACAAAAAGGTTGATATAGCACTTCTCTCCACTGACAAAAAACCAATTGTATTCATTGAAGTAAAAAGTCCAAATTTGCTTAAAACCGAAAACTTAGAACTGTTTGAAAAACAACTTCGGGATTATAATAGGGATAATTCTGCTAGATTTTCAATTCTTACAGATGGAGATAGGTGGAGATTTTACTATTCTCTGACTGAAGGTTTGTTCTCTGATAAATGCTTTAAAGAATTTTCAATTACATCTGACAAATCGGAGAATTTAGAATCAGAATTTAAAGTATTGCTTGAAAAGAGAAATGTGATCGATGGGGAGACTGAGAAAAAAGCTAAAGAATATCTGCATGCAGACAAAAAAGTAAAATTGATGATTAATTTAATCAGTAACGCGAGAGAACTTTCACTCTCAAATCCTTATCCACGCTTGCCAGTGGCACTTATTGTTCTCTGCATTAAGCAAGGCACTTTAGTAACTTTAGAAGAAGCTATTTCATTTCTTGACAAAAGAAATCTATCGAAAACTCTACCTGAAGAGGAATTAATTGAAGAGAAAAAAGATAAAACAAATGATGAAACCATCGATGATCCGATTGAAGGTGATTATAAAGACCTTGACCCGACTTTCTCTAAAATTACGGAGGGGTATTTTAATGGGAAGCAGTCCAATAATTGGAATACTTTATTGGACGAGGCAGTATGCCAGGCACTTAATCGGGGTATTGCACATTCCATTTTATCCAGAGAAGCAGGTGTGAATATTTTGGATAAACGGAACGTGCAACAAGGCTTCAGACAAATAAAGGATAGTAAATATTATATTCAGGGCGTTGATGCAAGAAAAGCCTCTTTTGCACTCAAACAGATTGCCAAAAAGTTAAATGTAAAAATGTATGTTAAGTACTATATTAATAAAAAGCAGAATGCCGGAAAAACAGGATATATTGAATATCCTGACCGGAGCGGATAATCCTCATTGACCTATTTCTGATTATTCAAAGATTTCTCTTGACAACAAATGGTTTTTAATAATATACAAAAATGTGATTTCTTAAGCGATATGAAGATTCAAGTCTGGTCTATACCGGACTCAGCCGTCATCAGGAGCTCCGCATGGGGCTGTATGATACCGTAATCACCCGCGAAAAAGATGAAAACCTTTTTGTTAATGAGCCATGATGTGTGTGGAGAACAAATATTGAAACAACCTTTCGTAAAGACTCCAAAAAGTTATTAACCTACTTATGGTCAATTAGTTCAATATCGCGTTGACTGCATATATCCCTGAAATCATCAGAGTTAAAAGTAATAAAATAATCAATTTTTACGTTTATATCTTTTAAAATTTCTCGGATGACACTGTCAGTTAAACTATAAGATTTTCCTAAAAAACGATTTTGATAAAAAACCTGCTTAAGTGCTTCTTCTTTATAGTCATTGTCATTTATAAGATAAATACTCCCCCTTGAGGGATTGAAGATAGTTTTTTCCAGTTGGATCAATTGATCTTTTCTTCTTGCCAGGCGGGTTGAGATTGTTTCATATAAGCACGGCCAGGGGAAGATTATTTTATTCCCATCAATCATATCAGCAATCTCGTTTGATGCGTTGTGATATTGATCTTTAGAATCTAACAAGCCAAGCCAATATCCTGAATCAGTCAGAATATTTTTATTCATTAAGCGGAATCTTCAACAACACCCTCAGGTTTTGCATACCCTTCCCAAGGAGCTCTTTTGCGACCGCCAAAAAGAAATTTGCCTTTCGTTTTGTTTGTTCCCTCTTCCTGAAAGATTAAATAAATCCTGTCCGTTTTTGAGAGTTTAACCGAGTCTTTGATTTCCTTTTTAATAGAATCTAATGAACCGCCTGCAATTTCCATGGTGAAGAATGCAATGCTATCACCACATTCTTTGGCTCCGACTGAATCAAGCCAGGTGTAGAGACCCGCATAATCACCTTTGAGACCGAGATCATACGAAATCCAAAATGCCTTTTTCATAATATTTTTCTGCCAATTTTTGATGGAAAAATATAAACATTCTGATTAGAACACAAACCATTCTTACCTACATCAAAATATTACACACCCCCCTCTGCGTTAAAATTCCTCTTTGCGTCTTTCCGTCTTTGCGCGAGCCACGGGAACTAAGCTGCAAGTACGATAGGGACGGCTTGGAGTTTTCCGCGCAAATCTGCGTTAATCTGCGGGAAACTCTTTGCGGCTTAGCGTCTTTGCGCGAGCTTTTGGGCAACCCCGGATTAAACTTTGCGGGACTTTTTGCGTAAAACTTCGCGCCCTCTGCGTTAAAATCTTCGCTGAGACCAAGCTGAAAACCCGGCATCAATTCAAACCTCATAATTCATAATTCCCCTGCAAACTCGGCTTGACATGGCTAAGTAATTTTCTTAGGTTTTGCCCGTGATTATAAAATTTTTACTTAGGAATAATTATGGAAAACTCAGCAAAACCCTCCCTAACAACCTCAATCGTCCAGCTTGCCATAAACAGCACTGGCCGAAACCCTCTCCACCCGGAAACTACCGCCTGGAAAGGCCGTCTGGCAGCAGAGGGACTCCACATCACCAAAACTGACCTCAAACGGGCAGATCGTCTGATAACAGCTCTCTACAAAAACGACCTGCGCGATGCTTTCACGCGGCTCTCCCTGTTTGATGGGGGAAGTCCCGCTCAGAGCAGAGTCCCCCTCTTTTATAACCAGTGCGGAAATTCTGAACCGCTTGATGGCTCACTCAATGAGATTATCGGAGACCACGCAGCGGAGGAGAAGGATGATATATACACTCTGCTTCCCCTTTCCGCCCCCTTCCTGTTAATCAACACCGGTAAGGCATTTTTCCTGCATTGCAGCAAATCTTCCCCCGCTCCGGCTTTATATACCGGTAAATCGCTTGATAAGGAGAGCCCTGGCCGGATCCGACTTTCCGGTATCTCATTCGGACGTAAGCTGAACCTGCAGGAGGAAAAAGATTTTCGCGCTGTTATAAACCGCTACTTCAGCAGTAAAGGAGCAGGAAGATGAATATATCAGTTCTTTCAAGGGAGATTGCACTGAGGCAGTCAGCGGACTATTATCAGCGACTGTTGACCGCACTGCCTGACCCTGATCCGGTTCTGCAGACCACCGGCAAGGGAATTGAGGCCTACCGGGGGCTTACCACCGATGCACATCTCTATGCAGTCATTCAGCAGCGGAAAGCGGGTGTGCTTTCACTGCCGGGGAATATAGAGGCGGATGAATATATACAGGATATCCTTAACCCGCTCATGAGGCGGCTTGATCAGGATACATTGGTCTCTCAGATTCTGAACGCCCCGCTTTACGGTTATGCAGTGCTTGAGATCATCTGGGAAGCAGTATATATCAACGGAAAGAAATGGATACTCCCCGCCCGTGTTGAAGAAAAGCCACAGGAGTGGTTCCGCTTTGATCAGGCGAACTCACTTCGCTACCGTTCTTTAACTCATCCGGACGGGATTCCTCTCCCTGATAAAAAATTTCTTCTGGTGCAGAATGATGCAACGTATATGAACCCTTACGGTGAGAAGGTTCTTTCGCGCTGTTACTGGCCTGTCAACTTTAAGAAGACCGGACTTGAGTTCTGGGTAATGTTTACGGAGCGATACGGGCTCCCCTTTGTTGTGGGTAAACAGCCCGCTGCATCAACCCCGGAAGATTCAGCCGAACTTCTTGCAAAGCTGGACGAAATGATACGTTCCTCAGCCGCGGTTATACCAGACAACAGCTCTGTGGACATTATCAGCTTCCCCAGCGGTGCTTCAATTGATGCCTACCGTTACTTTCTTGAATTCATGAACAGCGAAATTTCAAAAGCCGTGCTCACGCAGACACTCACCACAGAACTGCAGCAGCGCGGCTCCTACGCTGCCGCACGTACCCACAGCGCGCAGCTTGCTAAACTGCACCTTGCCGATGCACGTCTTGCAGAAAAGACCATTAACCGGATGCTTGGCTGGATTATGGAAATAAACACTTCGGGGACAGAAACATCTGAGCTCCCCAGCTTCCGGTTTGATATATCTTCACTCATCAGCACAAATGAAAAGGAAAACTATGGCTGAACTGCTTTCACCCGAACTGATAAAACTTGTGGTTAATGGCGGCGTTACGGCTGTCATCTTTATCATCTGGTATATATCCTTCACCCGCATCACGCGGCAGAATCAGGAGGCAATGGATCACCTGATAAAGCTGCTGCATGAGGATATCAAGTATAAGGAAATCCTGACCGGACTGCTGAACCGCGTTGAGCTGAAGGTGGATATGCTCAGCAAACAGTATCCCTCACACTGGTAGGGGGCTTATATATCTGAACTGATTGTCCCCACCAAAGCATACCTCATTGAGCTTGCCGCACCGCAGCTTCTCCCTTATCAGCTCCGCTGGCTTAATGACCAGGCGAGGGTAAAGATATGGGAGAAATCAAGAAGAATAGGAACCACTTATATACAGTCGCTTGAAGATGTAATTGACTGCCTGACCGGTCTCACCCCCGCGGTCTGGTTCACCTCTACGGATGAATCAGCCGCGCGGGAGTATATATACTACTGCACTGAGTGGCTTCACTCACTGCATGAGCTTCACTCCGCCGGTGATCTGCCTCCGCTCCCTTCGTCACCAAAAGGGAAAACCAGATCAAGGGAGATTCACTTCAGCAACAACACCCGCATTCACGCTCTCTCAAGCAACCCTAATGCATTCCGCTCAAAAGGGGGGAAGGTTACCATTGATGAGTTCGCCCATCATAAAAGCGATGCCCTGCTCTGGAAAGCTGCTGTCCCCTGCATTACCTGGGGCGCACCGCTCAGGATTCTTTCAACCCATAACGGCAAGGGAACTCTTTTTTACAAATTTGTTGAAGAGGCGGGCAAGGGTCGGCTCCCCTGGCAGCTTCACCGCACCGATATATATACCGCCGCGAATGAGGGAATAGTTGACGCAATTCTCGGCAAAGCTGCCTCACCTGAGGAAAGAGAAAAATGGATTGCTGAGCTCCGCGGCTACTGCTCAACTGAAGAAGTGTGGCAGGAGGAGTATTGCTGTCTGCCCTCTGATGAAAAGACCGCGTTCATTCATTTCAGCTTGATGGAACCCTGTTACGGTGCACCGGTTGACTTAAGCCCGCGTGACGCTCTTTACGCCGGTATTGACATTGCACGCAAAGGTGACTTCACCGTCATCTGGCGATTAGTAAACCGCAGCAATATATTATATACAGTTGATCTGACCTGCCTGCGGGATGAAACCTACAGCCGTCAGTTTGAACTGATGCTAACACTGCTCAAAACGCCTGCTCTGCGAAGAATCTGTGTTGATGCCTCAGGACTGGGTGGTATGATTGCGGAACTGATCGAGAAAGAATTTGGCAAAGCGCGTGTAGAAAAAATTATGTTTGGTTCAAAGATAAAAGAGGAGACGGCATTTGCACTCCGCAAGCGCTTTGAAGACCGCACCATCTTCATCCCCTCCTCACCAGAAATAGCGGAGGATATACATTCAGTTAAAAAGATAATCACAAGGGCAAACAACGTCCGCTTTGCCGGTGAGAAAAACGAAAACGGCCACGCTGACCGCTTCTGGGCACTGGCTATGGCAGTTCACGCTGCGGAGAACGCACCACAAACCGGAGGCAGTATCCTATCCACTGGCCGCACCTCACGAGGAAAGCAGTTGAAGGGGTTCAGGTGAATTTCGTGAGGATTCGTGTAATTCGTGGCTGGTGGTTTATAGCAAAGAGTGAAGTGTTTTGGGAACTATTTTACCGTTCTTGGCACATCGAATTGACAAAAATTGCCTGCATTAATTAAATATGTGTTAATAATGCCTTTCACTGCTTATATGAGCTGCTATCTCACGTTCGGTGTCATAAGAATAGGCCACTAAATCAGCACCACACTTTTTGAAATAGTTCGACCAAAAAAACTTAGTATTTTCTATTTGCAGATTTGCCTTTGCCCCAAAATTCAATGTTGAGGTCGCTCCGTAAACAAATATCTTACAATCAGTCAGATTTGGGAATTTATTGCTTTTTTCTAATTGTGAGATTTTGGTCAGTATCTGTTCATCTGAATAGTCTGCTATTCTTCTAAAATTCATTAAACCTCCTTTATCTTCATTTACCATATCGCTGAGCAAAATTACTGAATTTTTATAATTGTAATTTTCTGTACCATTGAAGCTATTCCTGATCATATCCCAAGTTGACTTATAATTTTCTTCCCTATTCAACAGCTTTGATGCTTCGCTAATTGCATTGACAATATCAGTATAATTTCCGCAATTTGCTCGCTCCTCTCTTTTTTGTTTGAGAATTTGATAGACCCGATTTATGTTTGCCTTAATAGTATCTCTAAGACGAACTGCCATAGAATCTTTTGCATTGTTCATGCCATCACCTTTTAACGAAAAATCAATATCGGCTAAGTTTAAGAAATATACTCGTTCTGATTTCGTCATACTGCATTCATCTATAAACAGCAAAGTAAAACTATCAAACCTACCCATATTTTGCAAAATCGTGTTTGTAACCAAGCCCACATATTTATCCCACGTTTCCTGACTAACTGACTTTGAATTATCAATCAGTGCAATATAGTTTTGACGAGTGGTCTGGCAACCTGTTAATAACAGGATTAAGAGTGGAAGTAGTAAAATATGCTTTTTCATAGACATTAATCCTTTGGCTCACTATTGCAAATTAGTTTACACGACTTTTTTTTTATTGTTCTTAGAGTTTAGTGGTAAAACACTTTGTGCACTTGTTTCACTATTTTTTACTAATGCATCAGTGGTTCTTAAATCCAAATCAGTGTAAATATTATCGTTAAATCGTTTTTGCGCCTCTTTAATAAATGTATCGTGCTCCTTCGCAAAATGACCATCCAAATTCTCGTTTTCCTTCGACCTCTTTAAGTTGTAGTTTGCCTTATACACCTTGAACTCCTGAAGCAACGCATATTTGTCTTCAGATTGCACTTTAAACTGATCTCGCATCCTCTGGTTATTCACTGCGATCTTTTTAGTACTACTTGCAATCAAACTGGTGAGCCGTGCACACTGAATCGTGTTCTTGTAAGGTCCGATGATTAAACTCTTTTGGTAGTCATAGTAGCCAGCAAGAACCGGTGAGAGCATTCCCAAAAGCATCATAAGAGTTGAAATTATGCCACTCCCTGTGCCGCCTTCTATTTCAATACCCCTTACATGGCAGAGGTAATAAACCATCACAAGATAGATAATCGCTATTATGGAAAGAACCGTAAGTTTTAGCACATTTCTTTCAGGAGTTACAATTGAATTATACTTCTTAAAGTTTAGCAATTCCTCGAATACTTCCTCGAAGAGCAAAATAAAGCAGTAAGTCATTATAATAGCAATCAAGAACTGTCCGGTCACAGCCACCCACCCGGTAGCACTCAAAATTGAAGCCGCAGCGAAAAAGTTAAAGAACAGCTCGCCTATAACAAAAAACCACTTCGCGATACTGTACTGACGCACCTTAGTTCTGATGGCTGGAAATTCTTCGGTGGGAACAATTGGGGACTTCTCCCGGATTTCCAGTTCTTTACTATATTCAGTCAGCTTTTCATTCAATTGCTGGTTTTCGATCCTGAGTTTTTTGGCAAGTGGCAGTGTTTTTCTCAAGATCCAATTCAAACACTGGTCTGCAAACCCCTTGACGCCATTTTAATTCTTGAACCACTGATTGTAACGAATGCGGAAATATAAATGTCTCATGGTGAACTAGTTCTCTGATTTTAATTATTATAATGTGTCGCTGCCATCTACCTCTATAAGAGTGAAAGAATTCCTGGATTTCCAGAAAATAGGAAATATTTTATTATTAAAGTTTATTTAACCACTTTATACGGTACTTGTCACACCAGACCCATCACTTAAATAACCTGGAAATTATCGGACTGATGCACCTCTCAGGAGTTTACTCATTCCCTCGTTAATTCTTCTCAACCAGAAAGTACTTTTTTATCGAAAACATAAAACCTGTACTGTGATTATGGCAAGGATAGTACCAATTACTGTCTGCAATTGTCCAAACCATACTCATAAAAGGGGTTTACTGGTTCATATAGAGCCAATACATTTTGTCCCCGAAATACCACAGGTTAATTCCAGCAGTATTAAAATAAAGCGCCGCCAAATTGATTAGGAAAAATGAATATAAAGTATTGTAATTCCTCTTTGATTCGATTTTGTTTTAAGTAAGATCAGAATTTATAGTACTTCTACCACCTGTATTGCATAGGTTGCACTGATAAAATTTTAAGCAGAGATTGCAAGTGGCAGCTCTTTGGTAAATAAAGACGCCTACTGGTTTACTGCTGGTTGAGGATACCAGTTATAATAAAACGATCTGAGAAGGTGCTCGGAGGTTTGAGAAAATCGCAAATTTTGCCGGAAGGAGCTAAGTTATTTTTTTATAAGAGGTTAGGTGAGGTAACTTAAAGTAAGGGTATTTTTTAAAAAGTTCTCAAACCTCAAAAATATGAAAATTGCGGAGGAGGTTTGAGAAAATCAGCAATTTTACCCCCTTAAAACAGCTTAAAAACGGGCTTTAAAAACAGCGATCTTCTCA
>JADLAF010000134.1 GCA_020848375.1 Ignavibacteriaceae bacterium | reverse complement strand
GTTATTATTAAAGGGTCACCTCCGACTGTCGGAAGGTTCAGGAAAAGGGATTCAGGGGTCATCGTTTTCTACCAATCTATGATTCCTCCGGAATCAGGGAAAAGAGACGGTGGCAGTTCGTGGCTTACTACCAATCTGTGATTCCTCTGAAATCAAAGCGTTTTTCTGGCTCCCTTCTCCATTTTCAAGGAGAAGGGTTGGGGATGAGGTTTGTTTTCGTCGTCAGGAGGAGGATCGGGAATCAATGGACAATGGATAATTTTCCGGGCCTGGGCGCCGCTCCAGTCATTCTCCGCGGTCAGACCACCGCCACGGTATTTATCCATTCATAATTCACCATTCACAATTTCCCCCGCTACTTCCCATCTCTGGCAGCAGTTTCAGAAGTAGGGTGCTACACTTTACCACCCTAAAAAACAGCATTTTTGCTATATTTGCACATTAAAAAATTAAAAAGTTTGTGAAAAGGGATCAGCTTAACGACCGCGAACAAAGCATTCTCCGTTATATAGTGCAGCAGTTCATTCTGACTGCCGTTCCTGTTGGCTCCAGGAACATAACGAAGAAATATGATATCGGATATTCTCCGGCGACGGTGAGGAATATTATGTCCGATCTGGAGGAGTCCGGCTTTATTGGTCATCCCCACACCTCAGCGGGTCGCGTGCCCACGGACAAGGGATACCGTTTCTATGTTGACCTCCTGATGAACAGGGATGAAATTGATGAGTTTGTCCGGAAAACCATTAACAACGGATTGGAAAAAGTAATAAATGAGCCGGAGGAACTGCTCACTTCAGTCTCCCGCATCCTCAGTTCAATAACCAACCAGCTTGCCTGTGTGGTTTATCCGAAATTAGAGACCGGCGTGCTCGAAAAAATTCAGCTTGTTAAAATAACTTCAAGCAGGATTCTGGCTGTAATAACCATAAAACTCGGACTGGTAAAAACCATTACACTTGAGGTTTCGGGTGAAATTAAGGATGACCAGCTTCTGGTGGTGCAGTCTTTACTGAATGAGCGGCTGGCGGGGCTCAGTCTGTTTGAAATCCGTTCAACTTTCAGGGAGCGGATGAGGGATGTGGCTCAGCAGGAAAGTGAGATTTACACGGTGTTCTTTGACTCGGTTAACAGGATTTTCAGCGACGGCCCCCAGGGGGAAAAGCTTTATATATCAGGCACCAGACATCTTATCCGCCAGCCGGAGTTTGAGTCACCGGATAAAATTCAGAATGTGGTTGACCTGATTGAAGATAAGGATATTCTTCTTCACGTCTTTGAAAAGTCAACCGAAGGCAGCAGCGATCAGGTGGTAGTCTCCATCGGCAAGGAAAATGAACTTCCGCGGCTTGATGACTACAGTCTGGTGACCAAAGAGTACCTTATCGGCGGAGTAAAGGGCCGGCTGGGGATTATCGGTCCGAAACGCATGGAATACTCAAAAATTGTGGCAATGGTAGATTATATATCATTGGTATTAACTGATTCACTTATTAAATCGTAATTTATATTTGTGATGGAAAAAAAGATTCAATGGAAGAGATGAACAATAAAGAAAAAACAGAACAGATGCAGGAAGAAACCTCCGGAGAAACCGCGGCTCCGCAGGCGGAGATTCCCTCCTTAAACGCGGATCTTATTGATGAAATGGCTCTGAGAGATACTCTTAAGCAGGACCTTGAAGCACTGACGGCAAAATATAATGAGCTGGCAGAGCGGGCCGAGCAGGCAGAAAAAAACTATGATGACGTAAATGGGAAGTATATACGGCTACGCGCTGAGTTTGATAACTATAAGAGAAGAACCCTTCAGGAAAAAGAGCTGGACTTTAAGTATGCAGCCGAATCATTCCTGAGGAAACTTATCCCCGTTGTGGATGATTTTGACCGCTCAATGCTCTTTTTAGAATCAGGTGCAGACCCGGTAAAATTAGCGGAGGGGATAAAACTGGTTTACGATAAACTTCAGAAGGTGCTTGCTGATGAGCAGGTGAAAAAATTTGAATCGCTGAACAAACCTTTTAATGTGGAGTATCACATTGCGCTGATGAAGCAGCCGAGTGCCGAGCATCCGTCAGAGACGGTGTTGCAGGAATTCCTACCTGGATATTTATATAAAGATAAAATTCTGCGACATGCTCAGGTTGTTGTTTCAGAGCTTCCGGAAGAAGCCGATGCCGGGATGTCAGGTGCTAACCCGGACAGTGATTCCGCAAAGGAAAGCAACTAACCATGCAGAAAAGAGATTATTATGAAATTCTTGGCATCGGGCGGGATGCTTCCAAAGATGACATTAAGAAGGCGTACCGCAAACTGGCCATGCAGTTTCATCCCGACAGAAACCCTGATGATAAAGGTGCCGAAGAAAAGTTTAAGGAAGCCACCGAAGCATACGAAGTGCTAAGCGATGACGAGAAGCGCGCCCGGTATAATCAGTTCGGTCATGCTGGAATTAAGGGCGGGCAGGATTTCCACGGCTTCTCGAATATGAACGATATTTTTAGCCGGTTTTCTGATATATTTGGCTCATCTTCTATCTTCGATGAATTCTTCGGCCAGGGGGGAGGTCCCCAGCGTCAGGGGAGAAGAAGAGGACAGGGAGTACCGGGCAGTGACCTGCGTGTAACCCTTAAACTGACTCTGGAGGAAATAGCGACCGGGGTGACAAAAAAAATTAAAATGAAAAAACACGTCCGCTGTACCAAATGCAGTGGTAAGGGGTCTGACGGCGGCTCAAGTGCCAAAACCTGTCCGGCCTGTAACGGTCAGGGGGAGGTGCGTCAGGTTTCACGTTCTGTCTTCGGGCAGTTTGTTAATATAACAACCTGCGCCAACTGTAACGGCGAGGGCACTGTAATTGATAAACCGTGTGTTGCCTGTAAAGGTGACGGGCGTGTGCTCTCTGAGGAGACACTTACCATTGAAGTTCCTGCAGGAGTAAGCAACGACAGTTATATGACCATGCGCGGTCAGGGTAATACAGGAATCCGAGGCGGCCATGCCGGAGACGTTATCGTGGTCTTTCAGGAGATTAAGCATGAGCATTTTGAACGAGACGGTGATGATGTCATTTATAATCTGCTTCTCAGTTTTCCGGACTTAGTGCTGGGCACAGAGGTTGAAGTGCCGACCCTTAAAGGGAAGGTAAAACTGATAATTGATCCGGGTTCACAGCCGGGTAAATTTTTACGAATGAAAGACAAAGGTATTCCTCACGTTAACAGAGGCGGTACCGGTGATCAGTTAGTACGGCTGAATGTGGTGGTTCCGAAAAAAGTGAATTCACGTGAAAAGGAGCTATTGCAGGAACTGGCAAAGCTCCCTAACATAAAGGCCCCTGGCAGTGGCGAGGGTGAAAAAAAGTCAAAATGGTTCTGATCTTGAAGTAGTGGGGGCAGACTGTGATACAGAAACTGAGCCGGAAATTCAGTTTAACCCGGCATGAGGTGATTTCTCTGGTTGTTATGCTCGGTTTTCTCTCTGGCGGGCTGGTCATTAGCAGAATGCAGAAAACCCCTCCTGAGCCCTCTTTTGATTATTCTGAGGAAGATAAGCTCTTCCGACAGATCATCAGCGGAGAATATCTGCAAAATAAGCAAGAAATAATGAGCGGAGATATTGACTCTCTGTCAGTTGTTTCGGAATTTGACAAAGATAATCTAAAAAAAAAGAAAACTGACAAATTAGAGACCGGTCAGACAATTAATATCAATACTGCTGATTTGCAGACCCTTTGTCGGCTCCCCGGAATTGGTGAAAAAACAGCAGAAAAGATACTTGAGTTACGAAACCGGATTGGTACATTTACATCGCTAAGTCAGCTCCTTTCGGTAAAAGGAATAGGAGATAAGAAACTGGAACAGCTCAAATCATATATAAGTTTTTAACACGGAGGTTAAATGGCAGAAGTTAAAGATCCCTGGTATCTTCACCTGGGTTTGTATCTGGTAATCATCCTGATGGTTGGTTATCTGGCAAAGATAGCAATCATTGACCCGCAGGAGATTGTTGCATACGAAAGATATTGCAAGGATGAATCGCGTCTGAGAATGAAGAACCTGAAGGAAGCTCAGGTGCTTTATTTTATGAAGAACGGTAAATACACAAATGAGCTGGACTCTCTGCTCAATTTCATTAAAAACGACTCATTTGTGCAGGGGGTGGTTAACGGATTTGATACCATCATGCAGAGATCTACTAACCCGTTCCAAAAATTAACAAGTGGTGAGTTCATCCCTGACAGTCTGCGCTTCGCGCCAAAGTCAAGCGTTGCTTATATTATTCAGATTGATACCGGCATCACATTCGATTCTGTTATTAACCAGAATAAGAAACTTCTCAGAGTGGATACTGTTAAAAAGATCGGAACCCGATATGTTATTGAAGACCCGGACGGCTACGGCAGAATAGGTGATCTGAATAACGACGCTCTGAAAAATACCGCTTCCTGGGAATAACCTCTCTGGATACCCGCCTTGGATGACCGGATTGGTATTTCTGTCTCTTCCCAGAAGATACAGGTTGTTGAGGTAGGGTTTCAGGATGGCAGCAGACTGCTTAATCATATTGATGAGGCATTGCTGCCGGCTCCAATGAATTTTACTGCTGACAAAGAGGCCGTTCTTCTGAGCGGCCTTCAGTCTGCTTTTAATCTTCTCTCTGACAAAACCAACCTTAAAAACCGGCAGGTTTCTATTGCACTGCCCCCTGAATTTTTCTATAGCTTTACCGTTCCGGCTGATCAGACAATTGTCCGGCAGGATCTGATAGATAACTTCAGATGGGAGTTTGCCGTGCTTTATCCTTTTCTTACCGCGGAGGACTACTCCCTGAGCTACTATGAAATTGACCGCCCCGGCTCAATGTCAAAAGAACGGAGAGTGATTGTGTTTGCCTTATCCCGAAAGATTATCAACTTGCTCATAATGGTCTGTAAAAGGAATAATCTCGAAATTAAACTGATTGACCACTCTCACTTCTCGGCGGATAAGTCCCTGCTGATGAACAGACCTGAGCTGCTGACCGGTTCATTAGTGAGTGTTTGCATCAGCACAAATTATTTCAGTGTTGAATATCTGGAGCAGGGTAAACCGCAGTATTTTAACGGCAGACATTTTGACACAACACAGAATTTTCTTCTCTATCTTACCGAGGAGCTCCAGGCGATAACTCAGGCAGGATATAATTTAAATATTCTGGAAAACTTTTTTCTGATCGGTGATTCACTTTCAGAACCGCTTTTAACTGCCGTGCGCGGCGCGACACGGCATCCGTTTCAGATGTTGAATCCTTTTTCAGCATTGATACTCGGCGGTGCGGGTCTGAACAAGGAATTGCTTCATACCCGCAACTATAACTTCAACTCGGCCGCAGGGCTCTGCTACCGGCTTATTTAACCGGAAGCCGTGATATGCGTCTGAGAATTATTACCGGAAAATACGGGGGGAGATTTATTGAAGCCCCTGCAACAAATGACACCCGCCCCACAACTGAAAAAAACCGCGGCGCTATATATAACATCCTTTCAAACATGATTGATTTTGAGGAGATTACCGGTGCAGATCTCTACGCTGGCTCGGGAGCACTCGGGTTTGAAATGATAAGCAGAGGAGCCACCTTGGTGCACTTTGTTGAAAAGAGCGCAAAGGTTACCCGGAATCTCGAAAAAAATATTGAAGTGTTAAAAGCTGAACTGCACTCAGCGGTTCACCTGAGAGGGTGCACGGAGTTCATACGGGGATACAGCGGAAACCCGCTATCTCTTATTGTGGCTGACCCTCCATTTTTTCAGTATGATATATATCAGGTTTTTTCGGCCGTAAAAGAGCATAAGGTTCTTGCCCCCGGCGGCATCTTTCTTGTTGAGCGCTCCGTCCAGACGGCTGAAAAAGATCAGGTTCATTTTGGTTTTGAGCCCTACCGCAGGATGGGTGATTCACTTATTTATATCTACCATAATGAAGCGTAGCTGCTTCCTCTTTTCTTACCTGCTTTTTTCACTCTGCATTGTAACTTTCCCGCAGCAGTTCACGCGTGTGACTGATGCTTCATTCTTTCTTGATTCCCTTACCGTGCTGAGGAATCCTTTCTCAGGAGGACACAATAACATCAAGACGCAGTTTGCTGATATTGACGGAGACGGTGACCCTGACCTGATTTATCTTGACGGAGACGGCACCTTTGGCTGGTACAAAAACAGCGGAACGCCTCAGCAGCCGGTATATATACTGCAGACAGTGATGTTTGAAGGCGCGGATATGCTGAACTGGTTCAGATTAGCGGATTCGGATAATGACGGAGACTTTGACCTCTTCACTGGAAGCAATGATAATCAGGTGCGCTACTTCATGAATACCGGGTCGGTGTCAGTACCACGCTATACTCTCGCTGCTGACCCGCTCCTGACATCTGCGGGGCTGGCGGTGATAAGCGAGAGCGGCTGCCATCCATCTTTCACTGATGTTGACTCTGACGGCGATCTTGACTTTATTACCGGTAACTCAACCGGAACACTCACGTTTTATAAAAACAACGGCAGCGCGCAGCAGTTTGCTTACGAGTTTGTAACCGATACATGGCTTAATATCATTATCATTGGCGGAACCGCAAGACACGGTGCCAGTGCTATTGAATTCGGCGACATAGACGGAGACGGAGACCATGATATGCTCTGGGGAGATTTTTTTGGGAAAAGTATTTATTATCTTGAAAATACCGGCACGGCACTTAATCCTCTCTATTCGGTACGAACGGAAATTTTTCCTGTGAATGAGGACAGCATCTTAACATCCGGTTTTAATATGCCCCGGTTCTCTGATATAGACGCTGACGGTGATATTGATTTATTCGTCTCGGTGCTTTATGACCCGACTGTTCCGCAGGTGCTCATGTTTTATGAAAATACTGGAACTCTGTCCGCTCATGATTTCCGGTTGAGGAATCCTGATTATCTGCTCACTGTTGACGGCGGCATTCAAAGTTTTATTTCTATGGCCGATATTGACGGAGATGGAAGGGAAGATTTGTTTCTCTCCAACGCGCAGAATCCGGAAGGGTCAATTTACTATTTCAGGAATACATCGGTTAATGGCTTCACGCATTTTGAACTTGTGTCAAAAGAGTTTGCGGGTATAAGGGGCGAGCTTTCACTTGCCGCTGAATTTAGTGATCTTGACAGTGACGGGCTTACCGATATCATCCTGGGTAATTTTGACGGGACTCTATCCTTCTGTCGAAATACCGGAACAACCGCTTCTCCGCAATTTGCAAGTCCGGTTATTCTTTCTGACAGTTCTGGTCAGGTGATAGATATTGGTATATATGCACGACCACGGCTTTATGACCTTGATGGAGACGGTGACAAAGACCTGGTGGCAGGCGCGTTTAACGGAAGAATTAGGATTTTCAGGAACACCGGCACTGCTCAGTCTTACCAGTTCACAGGAGCGGATGCTGATTTTTCACTGGCTGACATAGGCGACAATTCTTCTCCTTTTCTGTTCGATTTTGACAAGGATGGCAGGATAGATCTATTCGCGGGAAACAAAGCGGGGAAGATTTGGTATTTCAGAAATCAGGGAACTACCACCCAGCCACAATGGATGGTTGAGTCACAGGACTTTCTTTCTGTGCTCAACGGAATTGATATAACCCCATTCCTCATTGATTTTGACCTCGACGGCGATGCTGACCTGGCTGCCGGAAACTACCGGGGGGGGATTATCCTTTTTCTTAATGATGAAATCACCTCCGCTGCTGAGTCGGAAACAGAATATCTGACGCCGGGAGTCATAAGGACGTATCCAAATCCATTTAACCCCGCCTTTTCTATTGAATACTTCGCTTTTACACCTGAAGAATTAGAGATTGCTATTATCAGTGTAACCGGCGAAAGGGTTATGGAAGTATTTTCCGGCTGGGTAGGAGCGGGAAAAACCCGTTTATCGGTCAGCTTCAGCGGTTTCGGACTTTCAAGCGGGCTTTATTTTGTGCAAAATCGGGGCAAATATGGCTATAAATCCGTGAAAATACTCTACCTGAAATAAATGTACAATGAATAATTTTCCGGCTCCCCGCTCCTTTTCCATAAGGAGAAGGGCTGTGGATGAGGATTTCCCCATTCAAATCTCCTCCGGAATCAGAATAAAATTCAACCTTCACACATCATAATTCACACATCATAATTCACAATTATTTCCTATTTTCGCATTCTTCTTTCTTTCCAAAAGGGCTTCAAATTGAAACGTGTGTTATTTCTAATGCTTCTTTTGCCGTTTTTTGCAACGGCACAAATTGAAAATGTAAATCTGCTCGGCAGATTTCACCCTCAGCAGGGTCAGGGTACTGACTATAATGACTGCTGGGGATATGTTGATGCTCAGGGTCGAGAGTATGCCATTATGGGTGCTCAGAATGGCACCTATTTTGTCAACATCACCAATCCTGCGCAGCCGGTTCAGGTTGGATATATACCCGGTCCAAGCTCTATCTGGCGTGATATAAAAACCCACAGCCATTATGCTTACATCACCACTGAAGGAACGGGTACCGGACAGGGTCTGCAGATTGTTGATCTTTCTAATATGCCTCAGAGTGTTACCCTTGTTAATACCCTTACCACCTGGTTTACCCGGGCGCACAATATCTATATTGATAACGGATATGCTTACGTGATTGGCACCAACAATGGCGGCGGAATGCACATCCTTGACCTTAGCAATCCGGCAAACCCCGTGCGCGCTGCACTCTACAATACCAGCGGATATGTCCATGATGTATATGTGTGGAATGATACGGTCTATGTTGCAGGTGAGGACACTTACGATGTAGTGAATGTAACAAATAAGTCAAATCCTCAGCTTGTAAGTCAGAGCGCGGCGCTCAGCGGTATTTACGCTCATAGTGGCTGGATGACGGAGGATAAAAGATATTTCATCGGGGCAGAGGAATTTAACGTCCGCGATATTACCGTGTGGGATCTGCAGGACAGAACCTCATGGGATCTTAAAGTAGGTCAGTGGCAGATGCCGGGAAACAGCCCCGTTCATAATATTTTTGTAAAAGGTCATTTCGCACATATATCCTATTATAAGGATGGCTATGTGGTGCTTGATGTTTCCAATCCGTTGAATCCGGTTAAAGTCGGGCAGTATGATACCTATTCGGCAACTTCAGGAACGTACGAAGGTGCCTGGGGTGCGTATCCCTATTTTCCGTCAGGAAACGTGATTATCTCTGATATCAGCACCGGACTTTATATATTGGACTTTACGCTGGACAATATCACCCCGGTTGAACTGGTTTCATTCAGCGCGCTTCAGCAGAATGCTTCAGTTGTACTCGAGTGGGCAACCGCTTCGGAAGTGAATAACCGCGGATTTGAGGTTGAACGCTCTTCCGATAACCAGAACTGGGCTGCTGTAGGGTTTGTCTCCGGAAATGGTACCGTAACCGAAACCAGCAGATATACTTTCAGTGATATATACCCTGCGGAAGGAAAAGCATGGTACCGTCTGGTTCAGCATGATTATGACGGAGCAAAAGCGATCCATTCACCTGTTGAAGTATTCTTTGACCGCAATATGGCTGTGACAGGATTCAGTCTGCATCAGAACTATCCGAATCCGTTTAATCCGTCAACCCGGATAACTTTTTCATTATCTGAGGCCGCACAGGTTACACTGAAGGTCTATGATCTATTGGGAAGAGAAGTTGCCGTATTGGTGAACGGTGTAGTTGAACGCGGAACCCACACACAGGAGTTTTCTGCTGCCGGTTTCAGTTCAGGGATTTATATATATGAGCTCCGTTCAGGTAATTTTGTTGAACGAAAGACGATGAATCTGCTGAAATAAGGCGGGCAGAATTTCTAACTCTAAGTTGGCAAAGTAAGGCGCAGAGGAACGGAAAGTCTTCTGCGCCTTTTTTTATATTTTTGAGAGATTGCGGTTGAAAAATTAATTTGTGAGTATAACCCTCACAGACACGCCGCCGCGTGTCTCTACGAATGCCGTACTTTGAACTTAGAATAATTTCTATCGAAATTTTCTGAATTAGAAATCTCTTAAGCAACACAAACCCTTACAGACACGCCGCGGCGTGTCTCTACGAATGCCGTACTTTGAACTTAGAATAATTTC
>JADLAF010000133.1 GCA_020848375.1 Ignavibacteriaceae bacterium | reverse complement strand
TGTTTGTTACAACAAAACCTGTTCCGTCTGATGGATACATTCTGAACTTATTAATTGACTGCCATTCCTGAAGATTTCCATCTGCAGCAAATGTTGAAGTAGGCGCACTAAGCGAAATGGTTGGTTTGCCCTTTGCAGTATTTGTAACAGCGGTCGAGTTATTGCTAACTGCACTCTTGTTACCTGCTACGTCTTTACAGACAACTGCATAATAATACGTAACTGACTGATCAGTTAACGGAGCAAGCAGAAGATGTTCAATAAGCTGTGCGTTTTCCTGTACGTTAAGTTTTACAACTTCAACACCGCCTAAAGTTACATCGGTGATTGGACTAACTGAGTAATATACATCATATACTTCACCAGATTCGCCTGGAACATCCTGCCAAGTGATAACGTTCTGGAAAGAACCGCCAAATGCTGCAACTCCGGCAGGAGCAGCAGGTGCAAGCACGTCAAATACCGGATTACCAGTCCACCAGTCAGATATCCAGATAACGGTTCCGGCTACTGCTGAGGCCTCTGCCATAAATCCGGCAACGGTTACATTTGAAGAATCAAAGAATGTTGATCCATCCTGAAATACAAAGTCCCGAAGTGCAAATGAGTAGCTGTGCCACTGATCGTCACCTGTTGGGGTGAATACCAATCCTACTTTACCGCTTCCGGCTTCAAACTGAACTCTGAGTGCACCGGTTCCTGCAGGACATTTAAGTTTAAACTTAACACTGTCAACCTGCCATGCGCCTGAAAGATTAAAGGAAGGAGCTACATTAAGACCCCATCCGGTCCATCCGTTGCCCCATTCATTGCCTTCTGTCCATTTAATTGCATTGCTGCCTGCTATTGGACCGGCTCCGGTTACAACTTCCATACCTGACTGACCCCAGGTGAATGCGCTCAGGTTACCCATAAACTGAATACCGTTAAAAATAATTGCAGGAATTGCTCTGTTGCCTGTGCGGGTAAATCCGTCAAACAAAACCGCTACTGAGTCAGCAGGAAGATTTACACCTGGAGTAAAAGCAGAGGTAACTGCTGCAAGGTTAAAGCCAACAACTTTGTCTGCATCAAACGACTGATTGTTCCAGTTGTTTCCTGGTGCACCGCCCCATCCTGAAGGGAATATTACAAAGCCGGAATCTGATGGATTAAGACTTCCGTCTGTGCCGAGTATTCTCATCGGTACTTTCAGATTAATCCAGTCAGTAAGCGCATCTATAACTACTGCATTTTCATACACATAGTTTTCAATGGGCGCTGCTGCATTCGGACGATCTAACAGGTGAACACGAAACACCATGTTTGCAGGAATGGATGGTGCTTCTGTTACCTTTATCCACAGTGAAAGGGTATCAGACGAGGTCCAGTCCCAGCTTTCACCTGCGGGGAGCAGTTTTTCAATAAGACCAAAACTGCCCCAGGGGTTATGAGCACCAATCACAAATTTCAATTGTGCTGATGCAGTTCCCTCTTTGAAATCAGTTGTATTAACAACATAGTCAAGACGGCTGATTCCGCCTTCTGAAGAGAAGGCGTATGTTGTATCAGAAAAGATGTTTGTATCGTATGATTCAATAAGCTGCGGAAATGCAGTTACTGAAAAACCGATCAGCATCAGTGCTGTAAGTACGAGTTTTTTCATGTGATCCTCAGATCTTTTATTGTTAGTGATGATTAAGTAATTACTCTTTTTGTCTGCTTATATATCTATGACCAGATACTCCACAAACCCGCTATAAGAATCAAAATAAAAGCGGACAACACCACATTGGTATTTATCCGGTGAAGCTTAAATGCTTCATAAAAACCATATCTTATCTCTGCCACACTTTCAGAAAACGATGCTCTTATCTGCCGGGCAAACTGATTCGCCTCACTGCTGGTTTGTGCGTTCAGGATAAGTATCATTATCACGCTTAAACCAAACAAGAACACTGAAAAATGAAGAAAGTTTACCGTAAGCAGCCATTGCAGAAATGGATAAAGCACCACGCCGTTTTTATCAAGTATCTCAAGCACCACTCGGCTGATGCCTATTGCCTCAGTTGCAATTAGTGTAATAATCGCCGTTCTGCTGTTCATCTTTTTTGAAAACAATCCAAACAATACCACCGCGGTAATTGGCGGACTGATAAATGATTGTGTGCTCTGCAGAAATAAATAAAGCTGTGAACTAATCAGCTTAACAAACGGAACCAACAGTATTGCAATAATAACCGCAGCCGTTGTTGAAAGCCGACCCACCAGCACCAATTTTCTTTCATTAGCAGACGGATATTTTAAGCGATAATAGTCATTGGTAAAAAGAATTGCGATGCTGTTAAAAGCGCTTGATAGTGATGACATGATGGCAGCAAGAAGTCCGGCTATAACTATTCCTTTCAGGCCAAACGGAAGAACCGAACCGTTAATCATGGCTGAATACGCTGTGTCCCCCCTTTGATCAGGGAAAAGCACTGCTGCATATAAGCCGGGAAGAACGAGGATAAAAATAGGAAGGATTTTAAAAGCTGCCGCAAGAAGTGAACCTTTTCTTGCATCGTCTGAGGATTTTGCGCTGAAGGTTTTTTGAACGATATACTGATCAGCACACCAATACCAGAATGCAATGATCGGAGCCCCAAACACTATCCCCGTCCACGGATAATCTTTATCAGAGATGGGTTTAAACATGGTGAAAAAATCTGCGGGAAGTTTTGTATATAACTCACCAAAACCGCCAACTGCAAAATATCCGGCAACAGACAAAATTACCGCACCCGCGATCAGCATAATGCCCTGAAAAGTCTGCGTTCGTACGACTGCAACAGAACCGCCTATAACGCTGTAAAGCCCGGTAATCAGTACAATCAGGATTGATGAGGCGTAAAAACTGAGTCCGAATGTATTATAAAAGAGAAGTCCGGCTGCAAAAAGGGAAACAAGAATTTTTGTGAGAAAATAATTTGCGATTGAAAAAACCGCGAAAATTTTACGGATTCTTACTCCAAGACTGCGTTCTAAAAACTCCGGCACGGTTGCTGCGCCTGAACGGAACATAACCGGAGCAAGAAACCAGCCAAAAAAAATGAGGATAAAAATGGCCATCAGCTCGAACTGCCCAACCGCCAGCCCGCTCACGGAACCGGCACCAGCCAGCCCGATAAAATGTTCGCTTGATATATTGGCCGCAAATACGGAAATTCCGATTGCAAACCAGCCGAGAGTCCTTCCGGCCAAAAAGTAATCGGAAAACTTTTCATCATTCTTTCTTGAGGAATAAAACCCAATAGTGAGAACCACTATCAGATAAACCACAATAAAGAACGCATCCAGAAAAGAAAACGTATCAGGCATTTAGTTTTGACTTCATACTTTGCCGATTGAGCCAAAATCATGCCAAGAGAAATAATTCTCACAGGTAATTTTTAGACCCTTTTATCATCCTTCCTGCAAAATTGCCTGCTGTTGTATTATCAAAATAATAACTCCGGTTTATTATTTTAATAAGCAAACCACCCGCCTACTTCAGCCCCAGCTCTTTCATCATCCGGTGATAATTCGGAGGCGCCAGCCCAAGTTTTTTTGCAGCCTCGGAATCTGACTGGGAGTGCTCTCTCACAAACCTGAAATACCTTTCCCTGAATGCACTTTCTATTTCCTTAAGAGGAAGAATATTTTCAGGATCAAACAGTCCTTTGAGTTCATTGTTAATACCGGGGTCATCATGCAGCGCAATACCAAGTGCCTTCTGAACAAGAGCAGGTGTAATAGTATTTTCCGCTGAAAATAACATTCTTTGCACCACATTTTTCAGTTCTCTCACATTCCCCGGCCAGTCGTATGCAATCAGAGATTCCATTGCTTCCGGTGTGATATCCGGTTTCTCTCGCCCCATATCAGCGCTGAGATTAAACAGAAAATGCTCAATAATTTCGGGAATGTCATCCGCTCGTTTTTTAAGATCGGGCACCTGCACAGGAAGTACGTTCAGCCGGTAATATAAATCTTCTCTGAATCTTCTCTCTTTCACTTCCTGTTCTATATTCCGGTTTGTTGCAGCTATTACTCTTACATCAACTTTCATAGTGCCGGTTCTGCCAATTTTTTCAATCTCTCCCTCCTGAATAACTCTCAGAAGTTTCACCTGTGCAAAAAGCGGCAGTTCGGTTATTTCATCAAGAAAGATGGTGCCTTTGTCTGCAATTTCAAAAAGTCCCGCCTTCTTTTTGTCAGCACCGGTGAAGGCACCTTTTTCATAGCCGAAGAGTTCACTTTCAACTAGCTGCTCAGGCAGACTTCCGCAATTGACCACAATAAAATTTTCATACTTCCGTGCGCTGCGGTAATGTATATTATGAGCAACCAGCTCTTTACCGGTGCCGGAAGCACCTTTTATCAGGATATTGATATTGCTTTTCGCGATCCGGTCTATATCATTCTTCAGCTCAGTCATCACAGGGGAGCTGCCGATAATCTTTTTCTGGAGCAGTATATCACTCACACTGCGTTTTATTTTCTGGATGGAGCGGAGCCGCTCACGCTCTAATCTTGCCTTTTCATAAGCATTGAATATACTCAGGACAAAATCTGTCGGCTGATAAATAAACTCCTCTATATCACCCGGATATTTTGTGCAGTACCAGAAAGCGCCTGCTTTAATAAGCCGGTTTGCAAAATGATAATCAGTAAGATTAATGGTCATTTTAGTGATAACAATAATCTGTATTGAGCTGTCCACCTCACGTATTTTATATATCAGCTCCTCTCCCATAATCCCGCCGGAAATCTGATAATCCATAATTACCAGGTCAATCTCGGACTTATTCTGTTCCAGATATTCAAGCGCTGCTTTACCGTTGGAGACATATTTGGTAATTTTTATTTTATCAGCGAAGGGGCTAATCGTATTGGTTACACGCCGAACGTCAAACTCTTCATCCTCAATTAGAAGTATGTTAATATTCACATCCTGAAAAATCATTTCTTCTCCGTCAATGTTTTATGGTGATTATGAAACGGCAGCCGCCTTCTTTACGGTTTTCTGCATCTATCTCCCATCCGCACCGTTTTGTCATCTCGTATGCAATATAACACCCATAGCCGGCATTCATAAATCCCTCCGGCTTGGTGGTTGAGTTTTCCGTAAATATCAGTTTAATACCGGACTCATCCGGCTCAAGAAGCGGCTCTGATATCCCTTTACCGTTGTCTTCAATATAAAGAGAAGACAGATTTTTTTCTTTATCATACCTGGTGGTCACCCTTATCAGTAGATCACTCTCTCCGCTGTGGTCAATACTGTTCTGAATCAGCGGTTCGATGATCTCCCATATCACAAACTCATTGATATATACCGGCGGCATTTGCTGGTCAAGTTCACAGTGGATATTATTGGCATAGGATACCGTAGATACCCTTTCAAATATGTTCTTTTTCAGAAACATGATAACTTCGTTCAGGTTCGTGCGGAACATCATATTGCGTATGGTCTGTACCGGGGGGTCATACCATTTCATGTCATAAATTACTCGGGAAATAAAGTTTGAGTATTTTGTTACCCTGTACTTCACCTCATCAATATTGTCCACTGCAAGAATTCTCAGGTCTTCTTTAATGAAGCCCATGATCTTTTCAGCTTTATGATGCGTATGATAAATTCGTTTGGTGAATACCAGTTCCTTTTCATAGTTAATCTGTTTCTTCAGATTTCTCTCATTCTCATCAAACAGCATCTTCTGAGTTTCGTCCCGCTCTTTTACTGTATATGATGAGATAAAGTACATTGCAAGCAGTCCCAGCGTTATCAGCGAAAGATAAATCACCGAGGTTTCATCATAATTGCTGATTACCTCATTACTGATGCTGCTGAAATCCGGAGAAATGAGCATATATATCGCACCCAGATATTCACCCCTGATAACAAATGGAACAAAGATATGGAAATTCTGACGGTCTTCAATCAGCGTCTGAATCCGTTCTGTTGATTTGAGCCCTCCTTCAAGGGAAGCATAGTGGCTTAGAATCTCAGGAGCAGAAGCATCCGAACTGAGGGGAACATCTTTTCTGCTCAGTACTGCGTAGAGGGTCTTCCCCTCGTTAATACAGAGAATTGAGTCCTGATGTTCAATCAACAGATAAAGTTTCTCAATGTTGTGTGTAAGCTGTTGCTGGCTGAAGATAATATCAAAAGACTGTATCACACGGCGCTCTTCTTCTCCGTTGGCTGAGGTTTGCGGATTTATTGACTCAATAGCAAGTTCAATTGCTGTTGCCGTCAGATTTGCTATCTCCTCCGCTGATTCTTTCTGGTACCACTCCTGCGTGGTATTGAGAAAACTTTTAATGGATGATTTATTGATAAACGAAACAAGGAGCTGAAAACTAAAAAGCACAATAAACAATACCGTTACATGACGAAATTCAAAATGATATTGCTTTAGTTTTTCCAGCACACTTTTCTTCATAGCAGTCATATCAGTGCAGCTCTATCTGTTTAAGGATATTGCGCGTCACTGTTTCAGCATCGCTGTTATTTTCAATCGCCTTACTGATATTTGAGGAAAGTATATCAGACACACCGGTATAGCTCTCAAACATCGGACGATATCTTCCTTTTTCGAAGAGTTTCTTATAAAACACCAGCTCCGGATACCTCTTAATGAATGCCGCCTCCATATAGGGTGACTTCACAGCCGGCAGGAGATATCCCTCTTCAAAGAGAATCTTTTGATTTTCTTTTTTGAGCATATAAGTCATAAACTTCACAACTTCCGGCACGTTGTTTGAAAATCTTGACACCATCAGATTCCACCCTCCAAATACTGACACTGGTTGTTTGCCTTTACGGTGAGGCACAGGAGCGGGCAGAATCTTACCCCTGAATTCTTTCTTAAACGCCAGATTTGTTTTACTCATAAAGCCCGGCCAGCCCCTTACCGCAAAAGCATCATTAGTAAAAAATTTTTCGTAACTTTCATTCTCTTTTAGACGTGATACTTCTTTGGGCGATATACCTGAGCCATACACAAGATTCTGCAAAAAACTGATTGAATTTTTCAGCAAATCTGCATCGCTGAAAATTTTCCCGTCACGTGTTCTGCTCTGCGACCGATCAGCCGCAAGCACTTCAAAAAACGAACAAATGAGCCCTTCATAAGCATCCGCCTGAAAGTAGTAAAATGGTTTATTTGCCCTGCCAGGCAGCTTATCAATTTTTCCTTTAAGAACTTCAAACCGTTCCCATGTTATTGATTTTGCAAGCTCTTGCCTTATCTGTTCATAACCGGGAAGCTGCCGCAAGAGGTCATCGCGGTAAAACATCACGGCTATATCAGAGTAAAGTGGCAGCGCTACAAGCGAATCATTATAGCGGCAGGTTTCCAAAGTGAATGGAAGTAGCGAATTTATAATGGAAGTATCTATCATCTTATCAAGCGGAAGGGCCCAGCGCGAGAAACGGGGTACCCAGATGATGTCAACGCTAAAAATATCAATCCGGCTGCTTTTACTGCGCAGATAACGAGCCAGAAGTTCTTTCCGTTCGTTAGTACTGAACTTTTCGAACGGCAGATTTATGGTCTCAACACGGATTCTGCCTTTATGTTCCTCATTAAACTTTTGTATGATTCTCTGATGAGCAGGAGATATATTATCAGCATAGTATATTACCTTCTCCTTAGTGATCTGCTGATCGTCATAACTGACAGGTGAAAAGATAAAGACGATGAGCACAAAAAGCGTAACAAGTACGGTACTGGCTACTATGTAAAAAATCTTTTCGAGATTCATTTTCATTTTTCGCAATAGTTACAGCAAATATAGAGTGTATTTGTCCGCCGGAAAAGTGTTTTTCTTTCCTCCAAGGTTCCCGTCTTCCCTTCTGATAGCCATCCGGATGAAAGAAAAGCTCCCGTTTTTGTCATTTCCACCCACTCAATTTTTCCTTGGCGGCTCTCATTTTCTGATTTTCTTTATAAAGGTTATAGGTAAATTTGCATTGAATTATCATTTTAATAACCTGAATTTATCAAATTGATAAATAAAAATGACTTAAAACATTAGCAAACCTGCATATTTCCTCATTGGGGGGATGTAAAATTTCAGGTACAATTATTGCCGTGTGAAAGTATTTACAGTAAAACTTACATTTAACCGGAGTCAAGTAAATGGCTGGTATCATTACCGAATCAAAACCACTCTCTCAAAGTAACGGGAATAATAAGAGTTATCTGCCCGAATTGTCAGTCTTAACCTCACTTTTTTTTATGTGGGGGTTCCTGACCAGTTTGAATGATATTCTCATCCCTCATCTTAAGAACGTTTTTTCGCTGAATTACTTTGAGTCAATGCTCGTTCAGTTCACCTTTTTTCTGGCTTATTTTCTGGTATCCCTCCCTTCCGGGTGGATTGTTGAAAAAGTCGGATATAAAAAAGGTATCATCATCGGACTGGTAACAGCCGGAATCGGAACTCTGATATTTTATCCGGCTGCGGGAATGAGATCATATCCTGTTTTTCTCGCAGCATTTTTTATCCTGGCATCAGGCATAACCCTGCTTCAGGTTGCTGCCAACCCTTATGTTACGATTCTCGGGAAGCAGGAAACAGCATCTTCCCGTCTGAATCTTACCCAGGCCTTTAACTCACTAGGCACCACCATTGCCCCGTACTTCGGATCACTGCTCATCCTTTCAACCGCGGTTAAAACCGCAGATGAAATGGGAAAGATGACACCGGATCAGCTTGAAGCATATAAAATAGCTGAGGCAGTTGCGGTGCAGTATCCGTATCTGGGGCTCGCTGCTGTTCTGCTTCTTATTGCCGCGGTTTTTGCATTTATTAAGCTCCCGCAGATCGAAGCCGGTTCAATGGACGAAGGCACAAGCGGTCAGGCAGCTTATGACCACAAGCATGACAGCGCATGGAAGTACCGCCACCTTATTCTCGGAGCGGTTGGTATTTTTGTTTATGTAGGGGCTGAAGTTGCCATCGGAAGTTTTCTGGTTAACTATTTTGTGTTTCTTGATAACACGATGACGGAGCTTGATGCCGGTAAAATGGTTTCCTTTTATTGGGGCGGCGCAATGGTCGGCAGATTCATTGGCTCCGGTGTTCAGAGAATGATTAAACCGGGCACCGTGCTTGGCTTTAACGCAATCGCTGCCGCGGTGCTGGTAGTTGTTTCAATGTTCACAGACGGACAGATTGCTATCTGGTCAATGCTGCTGGTTGGTCTTTTTAACTCAATCATGTTCCCGACTATCTTCTCACTTGCAATTCACGGGCTTGGGAAGCACACCGGACAGGCATCGGGCATTCTCTGTATGGCCATTGTGGGTGGCGCAATAGTTCCGGTTCTCCAGGGCTTGATAGCAGACTCAATCGGAATCCATCAGGCATTCATTCTTCCGGTAATCTGTTATATGTTTATTGTTTATTACGGTTTTTCAGGCAGCAACCCTTCATTTGTAAAATAAATGATAAAATATCGGATTCTCTATCCGTATATATTTCTGCTGTTTTTACTGATCTGCCGGACGGGGCTACCACAGTCCGGCAGTTTTTATTCAGTAAAAGGGAAAGAAATTATTACCCCTGACGGTAAACCAGTTCTGCTTAAAGGGATAAACCTGGGGCACTGGATGGTTCCGGAGGGATATATGTTCCGCTTCGATAAAATCAGTTCTCCGCGGCTGATATATGATTTCTTTAACATCCTTGTGGGAGAAGCTGAAGCCAGGAAATTTTGGGACCGGTTCCGCGCTTTATATATCACCCGACAGGATATAGCCCTCATTAAAAATGCCGGTTTTAACTCAGTGCGTGTTCCATTTCACTATAAGCTTTTCATAAATGCTGATGGTGAACTGAAAGGACCTGGTTATGCTCTGATGGACAGCGCTATTACCTGGTGCAAGGAGTATGACCTTGGTGTGGTGCTTGATATGCACTGCGCTCCGGGCGGGCAAACCGGTGACAACATTGATGACAGTTTCGGCTATCCGTTTCTTTTTGAAAGTCCGGAAATGCAGGAGCTCACCATAAAAGTGTGGAAAGAGATTGCAGCCAGATACGCTAATGAAACAATAGTAATTGGGCACGATTTACTAAACGAGCCGATTGCTCACTACTTTGACAAGGATAAACTTAACCCGTACCTTGAGCCCTTTTTTAAGAAACTGGCTGCTGCCATACGAGAAGTTGATCAGAACCACATCGTCTTTATCGGCGGAGCTCAATGGAACAGTAACTTCTCCGTCTTTGGTCCGCCATTCGACAGCAAATCAGTATATACCTTCCACAAATACTGGACTGCCGCGGGGAAAGAAGTTATACAGGACTACCTTGATTACAGCAATAAATATAACGTACCTTTGTATCTGGGTGAGTCTGGCGAAAACACAAACGAGTGGATTGCTGAGTTCCGAAAGACACTTGAGGCAGAATCAGTGGGGTGGTGTTTCTGGCCTTATAAAAAATTAGAAAGCGAACGTGGAGTTGTTACTATAAAAGTTCCTGAGGGTTATGATGAAATAAAAAATTTTGCCAATAATTTTGAGGTAGCTTACTCGTATATACGTGAAAAGAAACCTAAGCAGGAAATAATTAATCAGGTTCTTGAGCAGTATCTTCAAAATATAGCAGTTGCTAACTGCATTATTAATCATGAGTATCTTAAAGCCCTGGGGCTTGAGGTAACCGAATCAAAATAGACCTGATGATCTTTTCCTTTTTTCGTACTGTTCTTATTCTTCTTGCAGCAACAGTATCAATTACAGTCGCGCAAAAAGCACCGCTCACCATTGCGGAAATTGGTAAGGAGAGAATTACCGATACCGAGTTCCGAATCCGATATGAGCTTTCTCCCTTTATTACACAAAAGTCAGACCGCGACATAGCACAGCGCAAATCAGATTTCCTTTTTTCACTAATTACCGAAAAGCTCTGGTATCTTGAGGCACTCAACAGCGGAATGAGTGAGTCACAGCTTTTTCGCTTTTACTACCAGCCAATTGAAGATATTCATCTCCGCGATGCTCTCTTCAAAAAGGAAATTTCTGATAAAGTAAAACTCAGCGCCGATGATGTAACCAACGCGATGATGTTTGCCGGCATTGAATTAAAAACCGCCGTTATAGCAGGCACTGACTCCGTCAAACTCTTTTCATTGTATAACGCTCTCATTAGCAGCGCTGAAGGTAAACATGATTCAGTTCTTTCGACCTATAGAAGCAGCGGACTCTCACTCCATCAGTTTGCTGTTTCACTCGGTTCAATGAAGGATGCAGAAGTTGAGAATTATTTGTTCACCCTGAAACAAGGTGAATGTTCCTCCCCGCTAAGAAGCGAACTGGGGTGGACCATGTTTCTTATTCGTGAAAAAACCTCAAAGCCAGTTGAAATAAGCAATCAGTCAGAAGTAAACCGGATAAAAGAGATTGTTAGAAACAGGAAAATTCTGCTCAAAACAGAAGAGTATTTCGCTAATCTGTTAACCAACATCCGTATTGATATTAACGAAGAAAATTTCCGCTTCACCGCTGAAGCGATATATAATAAAATAAGGAAGCGTTACCCTGATGGATTTGATACTTCAATGGGGAAACTCACGCTGAGTGATAGAGATTTCCGCGAGTTACTTTCTGAATTTGCAGCCGATAACCTTAAAAGACCGCTGTTTACTCTTGGCGGAGAAACGGCAACCGTATTTGACTTCCTTGCAAAGATTGCCTTTGATGTACTTACCTACTCCTCTGCTGAAAAGACCCACGTATATCAGCGTCTGAACGTGTCCGTTAAGACCTTCGTACAGAGCAGAATACTTACCATGGAAGCAAAGCGTCTTGGTCTGCTTCAGCTTGAAGGTGTTCAGCATGATCTTATGCTATGGAAGGAAAGCATGTTAGCCCATTTTCTGAAGCTTAGCATGCTTGACTCAACCCGTGTGAGCGATGATGAGGTAAGGCGGTATTATGAAACAGACATATATAACGACAGAACTCAGGTCTATCTTAACCTACAGATTCTGACATTAACACAACTCAGTGATGTTGAAGATGCACTGCGCCGCATAACCGAAGGTGCCTCCTTTGATGAGGTGACCCGCTCATTCGGAGAAACAGATCAACTTGCTGACTCTGTCGGCATGACCGGGCTTAAACCTGCAGCAGTGCTCGGCAGTATTGGCACCATTGCATCCTCGCTGGAGCTAAATCAGCTTTACGGACCCGTCAGACGGGAAAACGGAAATTATTCACTGCTCATGGTAAAAGAAAAACAGCGTTCATCAGATGCGCCGGTGATAGATTACGATAAAGACAAAGAGCATCTCAGAAATTATCTGGCTCATAAAAATATTACGGAATATATATCAGACAAAACCGCAGAACTTTTTAAGAAATACGGCGTGCGTGTTAATGAACAGTTGCTTTCATCAATTAAAACAAACGATGTTTATATGTTCACCCACCGGCTGATGGGCTTCGGCGGCAGAATCTCAGCCGTACCTCTGCTTGACAACTGGGCTGACTGGATAAATGTACCACAGCTTAAGAAGGTGCTGCTGCCGTAATGGGGCGATCGGGGATTGGGTTGCTATTAGAACTTTGCGAAACTCAGCGTAAATTTTGCCGACCTTTGCGGTAAATTCTTAGCGTCTTGGCGTATTTGCGCGAGGTAGTTGGGGCAAGAGTTTTGCAGTTCTACCCCTCATTATCAATTTAATAAACCCCGGTTATTATTATCTTAACCCAAACTGAATCCTCACCCCTATAAACCCTTTATTTTACTCTATTTAGCGCCATTTTCTTATGGTACGTTTATTGTATTACTGCAAACAGGGTGAGGGCGAAATGATTCTCCCTCCTAAAAAAGGTCTTAATGATAAAAAGTTTTCTTTGCTTAATAGCTGTTATGATTCTTTCCGCCGGCACTTATTCACAAAACGTGCAAGCAGGTACAGGTAGTTATGGTACTGTTCTGCCATCAGGTACGGTTGGTCCGCAGTACTCTTCCGGTGCTATAGCTGTACCTAAAGTATCACCCGCATTCAGCAAACCAGTTCAGACTTGCGACTTCTGGAGCAGTCTTATTTATCCTTTTTATGGTGACCAGCATTCAAATAACATCTTCGCTCACCCTTTAATTTTTCGCGCAAAAGGCAACGGTCTTCAGGTTGGTCATACTATCACTCCGGTTTTTGCCGCGCAGGACTACCTCTTCCCTTTCTCTCATCAGATGACTGTTGGCGTGACCGGGCTTAACACTACAAAAACCATGACCGATGACTATGGCGACTGGTCTGTTACAGCATTTTGGGATGACGGCACTCGCATGATGAAAGCAACTATGGGTCACGGCTTGCCTTTTGTATTCTTTACTCTCTCAGGCGGAAATGCTTCAATCACTCTGACGGCTAATCCGGTTATCTGGTATAATCAAAGCGGTGTTCTGGGTCTCACCGTTGAAGGAAGACATTACGGAATCTTCGCTCCTGACAGCTCGGTGTGGACGGGGACAACGCTGCTACAGTCATCACTTAATAACAAAGATTTTCTCTCAGTAGCTCTCCTCCCTGACAATACTACCGCAACACTTGAATTCTTCCGCCTGCGCGCTTATGCGTTTGTTACCGGAAGTGAAGTTTCGTGGGTATATAACAAACAGGCATCAAAACTTATTACCGGTTTTACCTATACAACAGAACTGAAAGAAAACCGCAACGGAAATCTTAACCAGACCCTCTCCGCTCTTTATCGCCATCAGTATATAAATACCTCATCACCGCTCACATCATACGAATATACAACTGTTGCTGGTAAGATGAAACTGATGGCCGGAAATCAGTTCCAGACCTCACACGCTTATGAGGGTGTGCTGCCGGGTTTGCCTGATGAGGGTATATATAACCGTGCTGATTTACTTGAAATGGTAAATGACCTTACATCAGAAACACTCCCCGCGAGCGGTGACAACTCCGGTACCTATTGGAACGGTAAACTAATGGCACGCATGGCTCATCTGGTCGGCATTGCGGATCAGCTTGGCGCAGTTACGCAGAGAGATTATTTCCTTACGCAGATTAAGACACGTCTTGAAGAGTGGCTCACCGCGGGCGGACCGCAGAGTTATGTATATAACGCTCCCTGGCGCACTCTGACCGGATACCCCTCAGAATACG
>JADLAF010000132.1 GCA_020848375.1 Ignavibacteriaceae bacterium | reverse complement strand
GCCACTCTACCTTCACGAACCATCAGAGTCACTTGGTGGTTGGGGCGGTCAAGACACTCTACCTTCACGAACCTTCAGAGCCATCTGGTGGCTGTTGGCTGAATTCATAATGCTTTGTAAATAGTTCAAATTCTTGATCAAACGTTTGCTTTTTGTGGTGGACTTCCTGGTTTTGTATATATCTTCTGACACGTTCCAGATGTCTCTTTGATACCGATGCGGCATAGTATTCTTCCTGCCACCTGAATTGACCTGTTACCAGTTTTTGATTATTAATCCACCAGGACGACTCTCCTTTCATCAACTTTACAATCTCTGCAATGCTTTGTGTTGATTTAAGAGAGACCAGACAATGACAATGTTCTGCGTAACCGTTTATGTGATCAACGTGTATGCCTTTTTCGCGCGAGTTGTTAAGTATATGATTCCAAACTAACGTTCGCACTTCAGGTGTATTAAGAAATTTCTCTCGGAATTTTGTGATCCAGACTATGTGTATATATACCGAAAGCATTGACACAGTTTACACCCTCGCGCGGTAAATAGGCCGTGACTCTGAGAACCTGGCAGCTTCCTTGTAACCGGCTTTGAGGTAAGCACTGCTGAGACCAGTCCACACAAATGCACCCGGAAGCTTCTGAGAAGGTTCGTACGGGTAACCTTCAACAAGGTTCCCGCCCCGCTCTTTAACAAACTTTTTTACTGCTTTAAGCAATTGGACGCTTACACCCTGCTCGCGGCAGTCTTTTCTGATAAAGAGACAGCTTACTGACCATACCGGCTGATCATCAACCTGCTTCAGGACCCTGCTGCGTCTCAGGTAATCATACTCCTGGCGCGGGGCGGCAGCAATCCAGCCAATAGGTTCGCTATCATAATATGCGAGCAAGCCCGGTTCTTTGCCGGATCGCACCAATCGCCTCATACGGTTGCGGTTCGTGTTGCCTTTGCCCTCGTTAAACTTCTTTTTACCAATCAGCCAGTTCATGCACCAGCATCCTCCGCAGGCACCGTTGCTGCCAAAAAGCTGTTCGAAATCAGCAAGCGTTTCCGGTGAAAGCGGAGCATAACTCAGCTTTTTAACGTTGATCTTTTCAGTCATATAACATCTGCCATTAAAGAAGTGTTCCTTGATGATTGAATCGCAGGCAAAAATACGAAAAAAGAATGAGCGGAAAAGAGCATTACATAATGAAAAATCTTCAGCGCTGAATTTTGGGTTAACCCCGCCACAGGCAGCTAAAAGAATCTTAAGTAAAGTAAATCATAGTTTTAAAGCCAATCGTCCCAAGTGTCCCCATCGTCCCCAGTATTTCCTGTAGTCCTCCCTGTCCTTAGTGTCCTTCCTGTCCTTAAAATTTTATTAAGCCCTCTCTAAACAAAAAAGCCGGTGCAAAACTCTCTCAGCTATGCACCGGCATTGTAATAAAAGTATTTAGACTTTTATGATCTCTCTTCCCAGATCTGGGCAATCTTAACGATCACGCGCACTGCCATTTCCATATCCTGAATGGCTACCCATTCAGTTTTTGAGTGGAAGCTGTGCTCACCGGCAAAGATATTCGGCGTTGGCAGCCCCATAAATGAGAGGCGTGAACCGTCCGTACCGCCGCGGATAGGCATCATGCGTGGTTCAATGTTCAGTGCTTTCATTGCATCAACTGCATAGTCAGTAACCTGCGGATGATCTTTGAGTATATATCTCATGTTGCGGTACTGCTCGTGAATTTTAAAATCCATCCGCGCGCCGGGGAACTGTGCGATAGTGCTTTCGGCAAGTGCCTGAAGCATATCTTCATACTCTTTCAGCTTTTCATCAATGAAGTCACGGATGATAATCCGCAGTGTGGTTACTTCTTCTGTTCCTTCGATAGTCACAACATGAACATATCCCTCTCTCCCTTCGGTGGTCTCAGGTGAGAGCCGGTCCTTGGGGAGTGACTCTATAAAACGGGCTGCAATCTTCATTGAGTTAATCATCTTTCCCTTCGCGTAACCGGGATGAATGTTGCGTCCTATGAACTTAAGAGTGACCATATCAGCAGAGAATGTTTCTGATTCAACCTCTCCGCGGGTTTGTCCGTCAACCGTATATGCATACTGCGCGCCGAACTTCTTCACATCGAACTTGAATGTGCCTTTACCGATTTCTTCATCAGGAGTAAAACAGATTTTTATATCACCGTGTTTTACTTCGGGATGAGTCATCAGATATTTAACCGCATCCATTATTTCAGCCACACCGGCTTTGTTGTCAGCACCGAGCAGTGTTGAACCGTCTGAGGTGATGATGTCGAATCCGATCATGGTTTTCAGGTCTTCATTATCTTCAGCGCGGATAACCTGACCATCCATCGGGAGCGGTATATCTCCTCCCTGATAATTTTTGTGTATCATCGGCTTTACGTTTGCGCCTGATACAGCAGGGGAGGTATCAACATGTGAAATGAATCCGATAACCGGAACGTTCTTTGTGGTGTTACCCGGCACGGTTCCGGTCACATAGCCCCACTCATCCATGGCTGCGTCTTTTACGCCGAGTGCAAGAAGCTCTTCCACCAGAAGACGGGAAAGGTCTTTCTGCTTTTCGGTTGAGGGGAATGAAGTTGAGTTTTCATCTGACTGTGTATCAATGGTAACATATTTCAGAAACCGGTCAACACAGGTAAATTTATATTTCTGATCAAACATACGATATATATCCTTTGTTATTGTGTTTATTCATTATCTGGTTTGCCGAGCAGAGAGTCCCATATCATATATGCAGCCAGAAGACCCAGCATCATAATGGCAACAAGTTCAGCAGCGTGGCTTTCAAACCAGTCTGTGTTAACCCAGTTGTAACCGAGGTAACGGAGGAATGCAGAGACCACACCCATCAGAGCACCGCCGGCAATAAATCCGGAAGCAATAAGAGTACCGCGCTCGCGGCGTGCGTTATTAATTTTTTCATCTTTGCTGCGGGTTGAAACAAAGTGAGCTATAAGACCGCCGGCAAGCAGTGGTGTATTCAGTTCAAGCGGTATATACATACCGAGTGCAAAAGCTAGTGGGGAAACATTTAACGAAACAAGTATGAGTGACATAAATGCACCGGCCAGATAGAGCATCCACGGCGCGGGCTGATTGTCCATCAGCGGCTGTATGACTGCTGCCATTGCGTTTGCCTGAGGGGCAGCAAGAGCACCTTCGCCTGAAAAGCCGTAGGTATCGTTAAGAATAAGAACAACATATCCTACAGTTGCAGCGGAGATAAGTGTTCCGAGGAACTTCCAGCTCTGCTGTTTGTAGGGTGATGAGCCAAGCCAGTAACCGATTTTTAAGTCGGTGATAAATCCGCCGGCCATGCTGAGTGATGTACACACAACTCCGCCGATGATGAGGGCTGCTGCCATACCGGCCTGGCCGGTGAGTCCTGCTGATACGAGGATAATGGATGACAGGATGAGCGTCATCAGGGTCATTCCTGAAACCGGATTAGTTCCAACGATAGCAATAGCATTAGCTGCAACGGTGGTAAAGAGAAATGCAATCACGCCAACGATGAGCAAACCGAGGAATGAATGTGTGAGTGAAAGCCCGATGCCTCCGAAGAAAAAAAGAAATGTAAGGATGAGCACAAGTATAATTAACGACACAACAGTAGCCATACTAAGATCGCGTTCGGTG
>JADLAF010000131.1 GCA_020848375.1 Ignavibacteriaceae bacterium | reverse complement strand
TCAAGAGCTGCCTGAACGGCTTGCTCTAAAGTGAGAATATAGGGAGAGCTTTGTCCAAAGCTTACCCAATGACAGAGCAATACAAAGAATGCTCCAAATGACATTTTCATGAAATTTCCTTTAAAATAGTTTTACTAATCCCCATTAAAGGGGAATGTTAAAAAAACGGTTTAAAGAAATTTTAAATACGAAAAATGGAGTTTATTATGTTTGATTTAACTGCCCCAAACCTAATAGGTGGGGCTTCAAATAAAGAGGAAAAGCGAAATGTGGGGGAATAATCAACAACTGCTGTGAAGACATCACTTGAAGCAGGCGCAAAAGATATTAAAAAGTCAAAATCTCTTATTGCTGAACTTTTTGGATAAGCGTTTTGTACTATTTCACAATAATCATGCTGCTCGTGGTCTGGACCATCGAACTCAAACATTCCTAATTCTGAATGGGCAAATGAGAACGACCATGCCAGAAGCAAAAAAAGGAGCAGATTACGATTACTGGAAGAAAGTTTATTTGAAAACATAATCCAAAGATAACACTATCTGTCTTGCAAAAAAAAATAATAGGGCAACTCCTTTATGTTAGAGAGAAAAAATGGTACTACTTTAGGAATTCGCTTCTTTTTTAATTAGAAATTGAAAATAATGAAACCATGGTGATTTCCCGCCTCACAGTATTAAGCAAGAAAGAGATAGATTGTCATCTTTCTGTCCGAAGTGAGTTCCGGATCCGTTTTAATCCGTGCTGCTTTGGCATCCGTTTAAGATCCGCGGGCAATTGGCGAAGAATTTGACCTCTACTCACTTAGCTTCACCCCTGTTTCATAATTCTGAGACAGATTGTCATCTGTCTGTACGAAGTTTGAATCGAACTTTTAGAACTGTACATTGTTAATTGTACATTGTACATTAATTTTTAATCCGCGCTGCTTCTGCATCCGTTTAAAATCCGCGGGCCATTAGCGAGAACATGAACTTTGCGACACTTTTCGCAAACCTTCTTTTGCTTTGCGTTAAGAAATTATAGTCGCCTGAAGAAATTACCGCTCACCAAAACAGATGATTTTTATCTGACCGCAATTAAGCCAGTTTCACAGGATATCTCTGCATACGACACCCGTCAAAACCGGACTTGTTTGCTTACATTGTCATCTTAAGTTTAATAAAGTAGTAAAAGTAATTGATTCCCAAGTCAGAAAAATTTATAACAGAATTCCGTTCCGGCTCCTCTTTGCCGCTTCTTGTTGAGGCGGATGACTTTCAGCAATACGTCATAAAACTTCACGGCTCAGGTGAGGGGAAACTTTCCACGCTGACCGGGCTTATCGCTTCCCGTATTGCAGCAATGCTTGGAGTTGAAGTTCTGCCCGAATTACTTATACATTTTAATTCTTCCATCATCCCACCCGGTGCCGATCCTGAAATTACAGAACTTGCTCAGAGGAGCAATGGCATAAACTCTGCAACCCGTTTCCTCCCAGAAGCTAAGCCATTTAATCTGGACGTGAATCTGCTGAATCAGGAGGAGCGAGACTTGATTTTTCTTACTGATTTGCTATTGATGAATATTGACCGCACCGCAAAAAATCCGAACATTCTTTGCTCTGGCGGTTCAGTCTATTGTTATGATTATTCGATGTCCATGGCTGTGCGCAACTTTTTTGGAAATACTCGAGGAAATGAACAGAATTTACTTCCGCTAATGAAGCGACATCTCTTTTGGCGGAAAGACATCAATCCCGAAAACTTCATCAGCAGGATGAAGTCAGTGCGTTCTTATGAGATACAGAATATCATCGAAGTCATTCCGATTGAGTGGTTACGCGAATTTCCCGGACCTGCTTTTACGGATAATCTCTTCAGAGTTATAACTAAAAGTGATCTGTTTTTAAAAAATCTTGATCTGATCCGGCAACTCCCCGATGAAACTGAGGAAGAAATCAGAAAGAAAAACCTCAGCTCAAGGCAGGCATTTATGGATAAATTCGGGAAAATTTAGTAAGAGGGAAATGTTTTTCCGATCAGCATTGCTTGCATCCGTAAAATCAGCGTGCCATCGACTGAGTAAATGATTTTTGTTTTCCTTAGCGGCTTCGTGACTTTGCGCGAGATATTATGCGTGTGATATATATATAAGTGCTATGTACCAGATTTATCAACCCTCATCCCCCGCCCTTCTCCCTGGAAAGGGAGAAGGGAGCCGGAACTTTGCGTTGAATTTTTCTTTGCGACTTTGCGCGGGTTATATATCAACCACGAAGTGGTAAAATTATTATAGCAAACGAATATATCTCCAGCGCTTAAACCACGAAGTGGTGAAATTATTTCTGGGTTAGTGAGGTAACTAGGATTGGTCCCGGATAAAACAACCCTCATCCCCCTCCCTTCTCCCTGGCAGGGAGAAGGGAGCCGGAACTTTAATGGGCTTATTCAAGGTATGAACCGCAAAATTAAATTCATAATTCATACCACATAATTCATAATTAAAATGGAAGGTCTTTATCTTCCGGCAGCGGGAGAGGGGGAGGCGGTGGTGTTGCGGGTGTATAGGTGCGCGTCTGAGCCGGTGCGCTATATTCTCCGTCAATAGCGCCAGACTGTCCCGCCGGCTCAATTTTCCAGGCCTTTGCATCGGTGTACCACTTACCATTATACTCACGGCTTTCCACATCAAAATAGACATCAATCATATCCCCCGGCTTAAACCGGTTGATATCAATTTTATCACCCCAGACCAGTACGCAGATTTTTCTGGGATACTGCCCTTCGGTCTCAACTATTACTTCCTGTTTCTTCCATGGTCCGTTTTTCCCTTCGCCGGTTTGTACCGGATTTAACTGTACCAGCCGAACTATTTGATTCATTCTTATTCCTTGTTTTTATAAAAATAAAATGCTCCCCGGCATATATAAGTACCGGGGAGCTGCTTACTGCTTTATATATTCTTGCTTATGAGTTCTGTTTTGCTATCAGGTTGAGCGCGCTGCCTGCCCTGAACCAGTCGAACTGCCGTTCGTTAAATGTGTGGTTCAGTTTTATTTCATCGGTTTTTCCCTCGCTGTGCTTCACAATTAAAGTAACCTGTTTGCCCGGAGCAAATTCAGTAAGACCTTTCAGACTTACTTTGTCGTCTTCTCTGATTTTATCATAATCAGCCGGATTAGCAAACGTAAGAGGCAGCATTCCCTGTTTCTTCAGGTTGGTTTCATGGATACGCGCGAAAGACTTCACAATGATAACTCTTCCGCCAAGGAATCTCGGCTCCAGAGCTGCATGCTCACGGCTTGAACCTTCTCCGTAGTTTTCATCACCTACCACAACCCAATTCTGACCACGTGCTTTATAATCGCGTGCTACTTCAGGTACTGACTTTGTTTCACCGGTAAAGAAGTTCTTTACTTTTCCTGCTTCACCGCTGTAAGCATTGATTGCACCGATGAACATATTGTTGGATATATTGTCAAGGTGTCCGCGGTATTTTAGCCACGGTCCCGCCATTGATATATGGTCAGTGGTGCACTTCCCTTTGGCTTTAAGCAGCACGGTCATATCTTCAAGATCTTTTCCTTCCCACGGAGCAAACGGAACAAGAAGCTGCAGACGGTCGCTCGAAGGACTCACCTTCACTTCAACTTTAGCTCCGTCTTCAGCAGGAGCTATATATCCGCTCTCGCCTCCGTCAAATCCTTTTGTGGGGAGCTCTATACCGGTTGGCGGGTCAAGCTTTACTTTTTCCCCTTTTTCATTTACCAGTTCATCTGTCAACGGATTAAATGATAATGATCCGGCAATTGCAAATGCAGTGGTGATTTCCGGACTTGCAACAAACGCCAGCGTCTCCGGATTTCCGTCATTCCTCTTCGCAAAGTTCCTGTTGAATGATGTGACGATAGTATTTTTTTCACCCATTTTCATATCCATGCGTTTCCACATACCAATGCAAGGTCCGCATGCGTTTGCAAGTATTACTCCGCCGATATCTTCAAGCTGTTTAAGCTGTCCGTCACGTTCAATCGTTGCGCGAACCTGTTCTGAACCCGGTGTAATAGTAAACTGTGCCTTAGTTTTAAGACCTTTTGCTACTGCCTGTTTGGCAAGACTTGCAGAACGGTCAATATCTTCATAGCTTGAATTGGTGCAGCTTCCAATGAGTGCAACGCTTATCTTATCCGGATATCCTTTTTCTTTAACTGC
>JADLAF010000130.1 GCA_020848375.1 Ignavibacteriaceae bacterium | reverse complement strand
CCCCTCGATGATGGCTTCATACTTCTTATGGAATACGGATTTCATGGTAAACCTCTATAATATTTATCGCCTAAATTTAATGAAATTTCCTTTTCCTTTTGGTTCTGGCTACGCCAGCGTATGAAATTACCGCTGCTATTCATTGGAGACCGCAGATATTTATACCGTTCATCTAAAATTATGAAAGAAACCATTAACAACAAATAATTTTCACCGATTAAGGAAGATATTTTTTCAGAACTTCACCGGTTCAGGGCATCTGATTACACGCATTAACCGTTCAGGTCACCCTGTGCATGAAAAACTCCAACAGGTTAGTCCGGCTAGTCTTTGTTCCTTAATTCAGTATATTTGACATATCAAAATCTCATAAAGCAATAGCAAGAATAATACTAAAGTATAAATCGATAAAAATCATGAAAAACGGCATGGTGATTATTGCTGCTGGCTTCGTTACCTTCTTACTGAGCATTATGCTGACACAGGTAAATGAGATGCCGCTCAACATTTATCCTGAGTCAGCGATAGAAACCGATTCTGTTCTCATTTTCAAAGAGAGCGGGTATTTTATCAGAGCAGAGGGACTAATGCATGTGAAGTATCCGGATTTTACTTCCGGAACACTGCAGCCCGGATTCGAAAAAACCGTTGCTCTTTTTACTTCAGGAAATGAAATCCCCTGCTACGCAATCCAGTTTGATTCCATCAGGGAAACCCAGCTCACTGTAAAACCGATAATTTTCAACCCTGATGCAGATCCTACTAACGCTGAACTCACTGCATTTTACCTTACCGCTAAAGATGATGATGATTTATACTTTATCATCCCAACAACGGAAATGAAGAATAAACCAAAAGTTCTTCCTTACGATGTTACAGAAGACACCACAAACCCGGACAATCTGATTTACTATGTTCACGGTGAAAACGGGAGACAGCCTGATACCCTTCTCATACGGCGGAGCGCCAAAGTTCATGCGATTTATTATAATTCGCAACACTTGCTGACCTATAACGAGCGGGCCTTTAACTATGGTGCCGGAATACATACTGTTCCTGATTATGGATGGTTAAGCGACATGACATTACGCATAGACGTACTGCTTGATTTTGATAAGGATGGCATAACGGATTGGATTGGCTCTTTCGGTAATTTTGCAGGAGGATACACTGTCTTTTATTCTTCAGCCTCCCCCGGTAAAATTGCAATCAGCTTCGATCGGTCATGTGACCGGAGGTGCATGCATGAGTCAAGTTATTGATATAGAATTAGAACTGAAATAATAAGTTACTCTATCCAATCAACAATGCACTAACGCTTCGGAAGAAGATTTTTAGTTACAGTTCCTCCGCTTCAATTTCCTTAAAGATTTTATCAAGGTCATTAAGCGTTTTCACGGGTGAAATTTTCAGCAAGGTTTTATTGAGAATACTTCCCTTTATCATAATAGTTTTGATAATTGCCTTTTTTACAGGATCTTTAATAAGGGAATCAATTCTCATGAGGTAGTCTCTTCTCCCGTTTCCATCATCAGGAAGTTCCCCAAACATGACCTGCAAGAGGGGGCGGAGTGCAGCTGAGCGGCGTTCAAAGTTGCATACATCCAGTTCTCTTTCGAAGGCTTCTGACAAACCCGAGTAGTTTCCATTCATGATACTATTGAATCTGATATCTCTGATAATTACCCCTCTCCTTTTATCATGTATCCATTCTGCAAAGGATTTATCATAATGGTTCTCGGCTGCCTGCACTGAGACAATGGACCCGGATGGAAATTCAACAGCCGTAAGTGATCCTCCAGTTACCGCCCCTGTATCAAGCGCATAAAGTTCATTCTTTATTAATTCAACTGTTCGATAAGTAATGTGCCCGATGCAAACCGGTTTATACACTTTCATTCTTCCCATAAATGCCGGAAACCAAAGCGGGATCCCATTATCATCCAACTCAATGCGGGTTTTTTCACCACCAACAGCACAGGTAAAAACAAAATCCTGTGACTTAAGATCAACCTTGGGATCAAGCCGGGCATGATTTACTATTACATGAGGCGTCTCGATCACAGCCGGCAGTGAATCCAGCCATTGAGACCAGTCCAAGTACTCATCTGCCGGAAGTTTTGAGAGAGAATGTAATTGTGACCATGATGCACCTGAGGTACCTTTAATGATACCAGAAACCCTTCGTTCATGATTCCCAACAACTGAAAAGCAATTTGAGGATTTTCTAAAAAAGCGTGCAACCTCCCAGGAGGCAGGGCCCCTGTCCAGCAAATCCCCAACGCTGATCAACAGATCCTTATCAGAAAAATCCATCTTCTGAAGAAGCAATATCAATTCGCTATAACAGCCGTGGATATCACCGACAACTATGGATCTGCCCTCAGGACAGTCGACAAATTTATAGGGTGGATTCATTATTTTTATTTCTTCAACTTTATGTTATTTTATCGATCATGGACGAACCTATTGCGAGCACCATCCAACAAACCTCTTCAATGATTTCTTCTGAGTTCTGAGAATTTATAGATTTTCAAATACCCAGAAATTTACATTAAACCCTAAACATTAGCAAAACTGCAGCAACGAATCAGCCTCAGACATTCCAAAGGCTCTGTGACGGCCTGCAAAAATTAGTTAGATTTCTGAAATGAAAGGTGATTTTTCAGAAAAGGAATGAATATCATGGGTAATCACCCGCTGATGCTGTGGAACCGGTTTTGTGAGAGGTTTGCCGTAATGGAAACCGGAACTGATCTTTTTGCCGTCAATCAGGATGGCTCGGTCAGGGTGCGGGAATTAGGACAAACCAACAGAAGAAATCTACTCTGCAGAAGTGAAGGGATGGAGGCACTCATACGGAGAGAAACCGCTCGGCTTATGGAAGATTACTACCGAAGGGAAGGGATTTATGACGGATTGCTGTATATGATGTACACTGAAAACGGCGGCAGCATCCTGCCTTTATATATCGGTAAAAGCGAAACGTTCGGAAAAAATGAAAAGAATCTATCGGCCAATCTGCAAGGAATCGGACGGGACACCAGCAAGTTTGCCCGGTGGGGAGACAACTACGCATACCACATCGGGGATCTGAGCGCCGTGGTGCTGCCGGCACATGATCCGAAGTATAAGCAACCAAAGTATATCAGCTGGGCAGAAACTCTCTTTAGCGATTTCCCTGCCGAGCAACCACAACTAAAAATCCCGGTGAAGTTCTGGACAATCGCATGGAAGAACAGCGATACAGGCATCTGGGAAGAACTCGGACCGGTGAGGCTTACGTTTTTGGAATATCTGCTGATCGGAGTTGCCAGTGCGGCATTCGGAGATATTCTGCTGAACCGGGAAGGAAGGAACAGGAACTAAAATATGAATTGTGAATTATTCTATAACGAGTCAAATTCTTTGCAAAAGTGAAAGAAAATTGTAAGTGTTACGATGCTTTGTTTAAGATCGGCATAAGTTTATATGAAGACAGGAATAAACCCGTGGCAATTTTTCTGTTACCTAATTCAGTTAAGTGATACTTAAAACTTTTTTCGATTCTTTTAAGTAATCCGTGCAATACTAACCGCT
>JADLAF010000129.1 GCA_020848375.1 Ignavibacteriaceae bacterium | reverse complement strand
GAAGTAATGTTTTGCTCACTTGTTTCCTGTTTATATATGTTCCTGAAAAAAATAAAGCCGCTGAAATTTTTACAAATCCGGCGGCTTTAAGAGAATATGAGATTAATAAAAAGGAAAATTATTTATCAATTTTCCATTATCAACTATCAATTACTTTTTATAGTTCAGTGATTTCAGACCATAGAAGCGGGCTGAGTCAGCCAGTTCTTCTTCAATCCTGAGAAGCTGATTATATTTTGCGATACGGTCGGTTCTGCTGGCTGAACCGGTTTTGATCTGTCCCGCGTTGGTTGCAACAGCGATATCAGCAATGGTGGTATCTTCTGTTTCACCTGAGCGGTGGCTGATTACGGCGGTGTATCCTGCATTCTTTGCCATCTCAATCGCATCAAGAGTTTCGGTCAGGGTTCCGATCTGATTAACTTTAACCAGAATGGAGTTACCGATACCTTTCTCGATACCCATTGAAAGCCGCTTCGTGTTGGTAACAAAAAGATCATCACCAACCAGTTGTATCTTAGAACCAAGCTTTTCGGTCATAAGTTTCCAGCCGGCCCAGTCATCTTCAGCCAGACCGTCTTCAATGGAAACGATCGGATATTTTGCGGCCCAGTCAGCCCAGTAGTCAACCATCTTCTCTGATGAGATTTCTGATTTGTCTGATTTGAAGAACTGATATACACCTTTTTCCTTTATATACATTTCGCTGGTTGCGGGGTCAAGCGCAATGTATATATCTTTGCCCGGGGCGTATCCTGCTTTAGTGATTGCTTCCAGGATAACTTCAATTGCTTCTTCGTTTGATTTCAGGTTCGGAGCAAAACCGCCTTCGTCACCAACGGCAGTGTTGTAACCGCGTTTTTTAAGAACTGATTTCAGATTATGAAAAACTTCCGTTCCCATTCTGAGCGAATCAGCAAAGGTTTCAGCACCGACCGGCATAATCATGAATTCCTGGAAATCCACATTATTATCAGCATGGCTTCCGCCGTTGATGATATTCATCATCGGGGTAGGCAGCACTTTTGCATTGGTTCCGCCTATGTAACGGTAGAGGGGAATATCCAGTGCCGCTGCAGCAGCTTTAGCAACCGCCAGCGAAACACCCAGTATAGCATTAGCGCCAAACCTGTATTTATTCGGAGTGCCGTCTAATTCACAGAGGAGGGAGTCAATCCCGGTCTGGTCGAGAGCATCTTCATCGAGAAGATTGTCGGCTATGTCATTATTTACAAAATCAACCGCCTGCTGAACCCCTTTTCCGAGGTAGCGTTTTGGGTCATTGTCACGCAATTCAGTGGCTTCATGCTCACCGGTGGAAGCTCCGCTTGGAACGGCAGCTCTTCCGTATGCACCCGATTCCAGAAACACTTCTGCTTCTAAGGTCGGGTTTCCTCTTGAGTCTAATATTTCTCTTGCTTTTACATCTACTATCAGGGTCATGGTATCTCCTTTATTGTCTAATTTCTGATAAGTTCAGATTCAAAATTACGAAAAAAGGGAGTCAAATAGGGGAAATCCCGGTGAGGTAATAATTTGATAATTCAACCCCGGTTTGATCCCTTTGTAAAATTCCAAGGGTTATTTGGGGGTGTTTTTGTAAAATTACAAGGGTAATTTTGACCTGTATTTGTAAAATTACAAGGGATACCGTTGAAGTATGAGTTTTGAAGTATGAATTATGAATTGTTTGTGGTGGGGGTTATTCAATTTTGAGGAGGAAAATCAACGCTCGTCCAAAGGAAATTGAAAACCGCAGGGCATCTCTTAAAAACTGCCAATCCAATTATTTCAAAAACGATACCAAAACTGGAGTTAAACAGCTTTCTTTTATATTTCGAATTTGGATGATATAAATCTATCATCAAATCGAAAGACATGTTAAAGCTTATAAAAACTGAAGAAGAATACCAAAACGCACTTTCCTGAGTGTATGACCTGATGCAACTTAATCTCAAAGAAGAAAGTGCTAAGTTCACTGAATATCAGACTCTCGTGCTTTTTATTGAGTCCTATGAGGAAGTGCATTATAAGTTTCTTCCACCTGCCCCATCAGCAATATCCTGAATCCGGAGGATTCACAGATTGGTAGAAATCGAACAGACCCGAACCCCACTCCGAGTCCGGAGGATTCGCAAATCACAGCACACCAAAACCGGCATCACCTGGTGCGACTCCGCTGGAGTCGGGGCGGGTTCTCATCTGCTTAACTTGCTACCAATCTGCAATTCCGCCGGAATTGGTTTGATTACATCACTCCGCCGCTTTTAGCATCTGTTTTCTGTGACGTTCTGAATGGTGGATGATAAACTGCACCCACTCATACCGTGTCATTTCGCCAAACAAACCATGTTTAAATGACGTGATCAACTCACTCATGTCTTTCGTCTTTATATACTCAGTCAGCATATTTCTGTTTGAAGAAAATCTTTTGAGCAGCTCTTCTTTTGATTTTTCAGAAGCAGAAGGAATAATCGGACCAAACGCACTCAGTTTCTTTTCTGTATCACCGAACTTTTCTGCCACATCACTCACTTTTTCATCCGGCTTCCGTTCCGCAGCAACACCGTTCCCCCTGAAGAGACGGGTAATAAGCATCTCCGTCAGAATGATATGTTCGGCGCATTCCCCCGCCGACCACTTTTCAGGTGCAGGTTTGGAATTTAGCTTCCCCTCCGGCACCTCATTTATTGAACGGATAAACTTCTCTGTTGATTCATGCAGCTCCGTTAGCAGCTCTTCAGTTGATTTCATGTTATCATTTTCCTGAATTATATACACAAAAAAAGTTTATCCTGAGGCGCATCGCCTGTTTCTGTATGCAACCTTTCATCACTGTAGTGCAGCCGTTGAACACAACCGGAATTGCAGTAAATTAAAATTTCTTTATATTTGCGGTACATTGTTTCACTAATTTCCGCACAAATGATCGGTAAAATTTAACATAGATTTTGGGAAATCCGGCTCGCAGGCCGGGGTGTGTCCATTTGTTAAATTTTACTCAACTCTACCACTTCATTACCCTGACCGGATTTCCCTCTCATTCAATCATTACAAAGGAAATCCATGCTCCAGATAAACAATATTACATTCTCTTATCCGGGTGAATTACCTCTGCTGCAAAAAGTAACATTTTCAGCCGGCCCGGGACTCACCTGCATTACCGGTAAAAACGGCTCCGGCAAATCCACGCTCTTCCGCCTCATCACCGGAGAGCTTCAGCCGCAGTACGGAAGCATTACGTGTGCAGAACAGCCGTGGCTTCTGCCACAAACTATAGGCAAGTACAAATCAAGGACTATCGGACAGTTAACCGGTCTGGATTATCATCTTGAAGTTGAGGAACGGTACTATGCAGGCAAAGCAGAACCGGAAGACTTTATTTATGAATTTGAAAATGTGAGTTATCAGCCGCAGTATGATACAATCTTAAAAAACGCAAATATCAGACCGCGTCAGCACAGCGAAAAATGCAAAGCCCTCAGCAATGGAGAACTCATGCGTCTGCTCATTGCCAGCATGACTGCACAGGGAACAAACATCCTGCTGCTGGATGAGCCGACCAATCATCTTGACAAATCCGCCAGAATGCAGCTTCTTGATACGATATATAAGACCCGCAAGACCTTTCTCGTAATCACGCACGACCGCTTTCTTCTTGATGCGGCAAAACAGATTATTGAGATTGAAGACGGCGCCTGCACTGTTTACACCGGCAACTATGATCTCTATAAGTCGGTTAAACAGAATCATCAGGAAGCGCTCATCCGTGAGTTCGAAAATACCAGCTCTGAACTGAGAAAACTGGCAAAAAATTCGGCAGAAGTACTTGAACGACAGGCAAAAGGGAATAAAAAAGGAAAACATGAAGCACGAAAAAGCAACGTTCCCCGCATCATGCGGAACAAGCTGAAACAAAGCGGTGAACAGACCCTTGCTTCCTTACACAAAAAATTTGATGAAAAAATCGCCGCTAAGCAGGAAAAACTTCAGCGGCTAAGAGAACAAATAAGCGCTCCTGTATATATCAAGCCGGATATCAGCATGGCATCATCAGGTGCCGCTTCAGTAATTGTTTCTGCCGCGGAGGTGAATTTTTCTTACGGACCTGAACCGCTCTGGAAGAAACCGGTCACCTTTGTGCTCCGGAAATATGGCCGAATCCACCTGCAGGGTTCAAATGGCTCCGGTAAAACCACACTGATAAGATTACTTCTCAGAGAACTGGACCCGCAAAAGGGTGACATACATTTTTCGGCTAAAAGCGTTTTTTACCTTGATCAGAGCACCGGTATGATTAACGATGAGGAAACACTGCTGGAAAATCTAAAGCGCGCATCTGAATATAAAAGACCCGAACATGAACTGCGCATCATAGCCGGCAGAATGAAATTTTATGGTGAGCTGGTTTTCAGAAAAGCAGAATCATTAAGCGGAGGTGAAAAGATGCGCCTGGCGCTTGCAATGTTAATCTCTTCCGCACAACAATCCGATCTGCTTATTCTTGATGAGCCGATGAATAATCTTGATCTTGCTACTCAGGAAATACTGGCCGGGGTTGTCAGACAGTATCAGGGTGCGGTTCTTTGCATTACTCATGATACCTTCTTCCCCGAAGCAGCAGGACTTACTGAATCTCTTGATCTGGACAAACATATCTAATGTACAATTTACAATGAACAATGTACAAAGGTTTTCTGAGCTTATCCGCGATAAGCTCTTCTGTTAGTCCGGTATTCTGCTAAAATGCTTTTGCAGAAACTGCGCGAAACGCATGAATCCCAGATCAGTCAGGTGAACACCGTCCACGGTGCCTTCGGCAAGCAGAGTGTGCATGGTGTCAAGTGATATATAATGCAGTCCCCTCACTCCTTCTGTCTGCAGTTTTTTATACTCGCTTCGCAGAGCCCGGTTCTTTTCAACTATTTGCTTATGACTTCCCTTTTCAAGCGTTGTATTGGCAAAAAGAAAACTCTCAATAAAAACAATCGGGGTTTCCGGATGTCTGCTTCGTATATACGTTACAAACGGTCTTACGTTACTTTGAACTTCCTCCTGCTTCATGTTTGGTATATTATCCAGCACATAAAACCGTGCGTCAGTTTCAGCCATAAACTCAGCAACAGGCAGCTCCATTCTGCCGTTACCGCTGAAACCGAGATTGATTATCTCCGCATCGAGCATCCTTGACAGGATATTTGTATGAGCCATCCCCGGACGTGAAGCACATCCTCCCTGGGCGATACTGGTTCCGTAATACACAATCGGTTTTTC
>JADLAF010000128.1 GCA_020848375.1 Ignavibacteriaceae bacterium | reverse complement strand
CAGCAGCCATCGGTTCAGCTATAAGATGAACTTCCTTTGCACCTGCGTGCTCTGCACTGTCCCTCAATGCTCGTTTTTCAACTTCTGTAACTCCGCTCGGAACAGCAATTACAATTCTTCTGCTTGAAAACATTCCGACGTCAACCCTTTTAATAAAGGCCCTGAGCATTCCCTCTGCAATTTCGAAATCAGCAATAACACCGTCTCTCATCGGTCGTGTAACTTTTATTTCCCTGTGTTCCCTGCCGAACATTTCCTTTGCCTGTTTACCGATAGCCAGGATTCTTTTTGTATTTGCATCGTAAGCAACTATTGAAGGTTCATTAAGAACAATACCTTTTCCTTTAACATAGATAAGCGTGTTGGCAGTACCAAGATCAATAGCAATATCTGCTGCAAAAAAATCTAAAAAACTCATCTTTCCTCTTAATGTTTAAAGTGGCGCTGGCCTGTAAAATACATTGAAACCTGCAGTCTGTCTGCTGCAGCAATAACTTCTTCATCCCTTACTGAACCGCCCGGCTGAACAATAAGCTCCGCGCCGGCTTTTACACATTCTTCCAGTCCGTCAGAGAACGGGAAAAATGCATCTGAGGCAACACAGCTTCCGTTAAGATCATGTCCCCTGTCTTTAGCTTTCATGACCGCAAGTTTAACAGCATCAACTCTTGATACCTGACCGCCACCGATTCCTATTGTCATTTTATTCTTTGTGAAGAGAATAGCATTCGAGCGGATATGCTTCACGATTTTCCAGCTAAATTCAATCTCTTCCTGCCGTTCATCAGTTGTCTGCTTTTTTGTAACACACCTGAATTCCGGCATTAATCCCCTGTCAGCAGATTGATATATGATTCCACCGGGAATCGAACGGAATTCAATATCTGAAACAGTGAATTTCTTAATTTTTGAAAGAATTCTCCTGTCTTTTTTCTTTTGAAGGACTTGCAGCGACTCATCCGTATATCCGTCCGCTATCACAACTTCAAGAAAAATTTCGTTAAGTTTTTCAGCAAGTTTAACATCTACAACGCCGTTAAAGCTGACAATTCCGCCGAAAGCTGAAACCTGATCACAGGATGATGCATTTTTATACGCTTCATAATGTGAGGACGCCTGTGCAACCCCGGCAGGATTGGCATGTTTTATAATTGTACAGACCGGCTCAGTGAATTCCTCAGTGATACTTACAGCAGCAATAGTATCCATGATATTATTGTAACTGAGTTCTTTACCGTGATGAATGTGAATATACGAGTTAAAATCTCCGTAAAGTCCTGCGGACTGATGCGGATTTTCACCATAGCGTAGTGTGGTGCCTGAGTTGTACGATACTGAAAAGGTATTCTCGTTTAGGAACCTTCTACTCAGCGTTGCCGAGATCATTGCATCATAGCGATTTGTATAAGTAAATGCTTCAACAGCGAATTTTCTGCGGGATTCTTCGGTGAGCGAATTGCTCTTAAGCAGGGAAATTAACGTTATATATTGCGAGGGGGATGTTAGTACAGAAACAAATTTATAGTTCTTAGCGGCTGCTCTTATAAGTGAGGGACCGCCTATATCAATATTTTCAATAAGTTTTTCTACACCCGCATCCGGATCTTTTGCGACTGCTTCAAACGGATATAAGTTTACACAGACAACATCAATGGAAACTCCGCCAATTTGATCCAATTGCTGCTTATGTTCTATATTATCTCTTTTATATAAAATTCCGCCAAAAATAACCGGATTAAGAGTTTTAACTCTTCCCTCCATCACTTCCGGGAAACCTGTTAACTGACTAACTTCTTTAACTTCAAAAGAGTATTCCTTCAGAAACGCTGCTGTCCCCCCGGTCGCAATAATAGTATAACCATAATTGCTTAATCCGTCAGCGAGTTCAATCAGGTTTGATTTATCTGATACACTAATGAGAGCTGTTTTTTTCAATTTCCAAAAATTATAATAATGCTGTTACTCTGCCATTAAACGAACTAATTTTATTTGTCGCAAAAGCATGCACAACCTTTGGCAGTAATGTGTGCTCTGTTTTTAAAACTTTTGCTGCAATCTCATCCGGAGATATCGCATCAGAAACATCGCAAGTTTCCTGAGCTATTATATTTCCTTCATCATACTTTTCATTCACAAAATGAACAGTGGCACCGGAAACTTTCATGCCGGTCTTAAAAACCGCAGAATGAACATATTCACCGTAAAAACCTTTTCCACCAAACAAAGGTAAGAGAGCCGGATGTATATTAATAACCTTCTGCGAAAATCGCTTTAGAAGAAAATCAGGGAAAAGTTTCAGATAACCGGCAAGAACAATAAGATTAATTTCATATTCAGTGAATAAGCTGATAACCTGATCTTGAAAAACAGAATCAGTCCGGTAACGTAAAAAAGAGTTTATAACAGGGATATTTTTCCGGGCCGCGAATTCCAGTGCTCCACACACTTCTTTGTCACTCACCACACATTCAACTGAGTAGGAGCCGTAAATGAAACTCTTCTCGTATAACGAAACCAGACCGCTTCCCTTTCCGGAGGCAAAAACTGCAATTTTCAAGAAAAGTAACTTTTCAATACAAAATTAGCGATTTTATGCGTTTTTTTCAATAAAAAATACCAAAATGCCTATATTTCCGCACTATTCTTCAACCGGTATTCTAATGAAAAAAACAGTCCTTCCAGCTTGGATGAAAAATCGAAGTTGCTGAAACTGACTGCTTTATTCTTTAAACTGTTAAAAGACACCGAATCTTTCTCCCTGACTGCCAACTCAGCCAGAAGATACAGACTATATGGATAAAGCCATCGTTCATTAAGGTTTTTCTTCTCCAAAATACTGTTTGCCAGGTTCCTGACATCGCGAAGGTCGTTGGCTCTGATAAGAAGTAGAGCGAGCTGAAATTCGGCCTCAGCCACCATATCCGGCACTTTTCCGGTCGAAATCACGCTTTTTAAGACACTTTCGGCTGAATCGGCTTTCCCCCTAATCTGAAGAGATTCAGCATACATGACCATCGCTTCATCGAAGTAAACGATACGGCTTGCCAGTTCTTTCCCCCTTCGTTCCGCATAATGATCTTCGTCAATGGACCTGCTGCCGGCATCTGTTTTTGAATAAAACTCTTCCGCCTTTTTTCGGTTACCTAAAAACTCATAAGAATAGCCCAAGCGAAGCGCCGCAATACCTTTATAATCACTTTCACGCGAAATAGCCAGAAATTCAGTATAATATTTAATCCCTTTTGTATAGTCTCCGGAATAGAAATAAACATCCCCCAGAAGAAAATTCGTAAACGCCAGAAGTTTTGGAAGCGGATTATTCTTTACTCGTTGAATCTTTTTCAGATGCTTTTCAGCAGATTCTAAATCCTTAAGTTTTATACTGTTTACAGCAATAAAATAACTGAAGAGAAGATTCCCCTGATATCTGGCTGAAAGTGAAGTAAGAATTTTCTCTGATTCAGAGTAATCGTGCAAAAGTTCTGATAAAATGAAAGCATAATAGAATTTTGATTCTACTTCGTTGCTTTTCGATTTCTCAGCAGCTAAAATCAGATATTCCAAACCCAACTTTAGATCAGCCCTGAATCCTATTACCTCCAGAGCCCATTTAAATGAAGATGGAACTTGAGAAAGAAATATTTTGAATAATCCTAAGCCAAGATAGGCATCGTACATTTCAGAGTCTGATTTTATTACCCCCTCAAGAAAACTATTTGCTTTCTGAGCAGCCCAGATACATTCCAGATAATTTTCCTTCCGGGCAAAGGCGATTGTGCGTAAGGTGTAAGTGTTCCCGATTAAAAGAAGAGTTTCGGTATCAGGATCATTCCTTTCAAGCAGTATATTGATTTTCTCTATTGCGATGTCAGAATACTTCAAAAATTGTGTGTAATCATCATTATCAGGGACACTCATCAGTTTCCAGAAATAGAGTGCAGATTTATAATGATAGGCCAGAGGATTTTCCGGATTACTTTTTATAAGCTGGTCATAGACTTTAGAGGCATCATTTAATTTAAAATTATATGAAAGTTCAATCCCCTCTTTTAACTGTCTGGTATAAGAATCAGCCCAAAGCGTATTTGCCGTTAGTAAAATGAAGAATACTAATGAAAAAGCTTTTGTCATCGTTTCCCTGAGTTTTTATTCTCAAGAGAAACCCGGATAAATTCTCTGAACAACGGATGAGATTTTGTGGCGCGTGACTTAAGCTCAGGATGAAACTGGCAGCCGAGAAACCATTTGTGACCAGGAAGTTCAATAATTTCAACAAGAGTTTTATCAGGTGAGAGCCCTGAAAACCTGAGCCCCGCTTCACTTAATTGTTTTCTAAAAACATTATTCACTTCATAACGATGACGATGCCGTTCGTTTATATATTCACTACCATAAGCATGGTATGCGGCAGAGTTCTTTTCGAGTATGGCAGGATATGTGCCCAATCTCATAGTCCCTCCCAGATTCTTAACACTTTTCTGATCATGCATCAGATCAATCACGCTATATCTGTTTTTCTTAAATTCTGAACTATTTGCATTCTTCAGACCGCAGACATTTCTTGCATACTCGATAATAGCACATTGCATTACCAGACAAATTCCAAAAAATGGCAAATTGTTTTCGCGGGCATACTTAATAGCATTAATTTTCCCCTCAATTCCCCTTTCACCAAAGCCGCCCGGTACGAGTAATCCGTCAGCTTCCTTTAGAATCTTTTCATAGCCGGGTTGTTCACACTCCTCGGCTGAAATATATAACAAGTCAACTTTAGCATCATTTGCAGCACCCGCATGAATAAATGATTCAACAATGGATTTGTAGGAGTCTGCCAGATTTGTATATTTACCACAGATAGCAATCTTGACAGATTTTTTTGGGTTACGTATCTTTTCAACAAATTTTTCCCATTCTTCAAGTTTCGATTT
>JADLAF010000127.1 GCA_020848375.1 Ignavibacteriaceae bacterium | reverse complement strand
GCAGTCTGAGACGCTGATTTAAAGCCAGAATAAAAATTGATTCCGGCAAAAACGAAGTCAGATAAGCGATTTTTCCGCTTAATGGTAGTTTCATAAAATGCCAAAATCCTCTCACCCTTGATTTATCACCATAGAAATATTCTCTCCATCCGGCTAATTCTTCTTTTTCATCAGCCGCTGTTTCATGGAAAAATCTTTCAAATGAGTCCCAATACGTTTGCTGAACTTTATAAACTTCTGCCTTAAAACCTAAGTTTTTCCGCGAAAGTGATTCCGAAGAAAAGGAAGCAAACATTAAAAACTGCGGAACGTTTGCGAAAACAGCCTTCTCTTTTATACGAAACCAGAGTTCATAGTCCTCAACGGTAGTGTTTCTGTATGCGCCACACTCAAGAATCAGACTTCTTTTATATATACAGCCGGAGTGACAAATATAATTATGCAGCGGGAGTCCGCGCTTTATTTCATAATCAGTTTCAGGCAACGGTACGGGAAATAATAATTTGTTTTCTGAAAAATAAAAATAGGAACAGGAGAGTACATCAACTTCAGGGTGATCTCTTAAATAACACAACTGCACTTCAAGGCGCTCAGACACCATCAAATCATCTGCATCCATCCTTGCAATCAGTTCAAATCCGGATTTTTGAAGCCCATAGTTGAGTGATTCGCTTAGAGAACATCGTTCTATCTCAAAGAGCTTGAGGCGTTTGTCCTCAAATGATGAAACTATTTGGACCGTTCTGTCATGTGAGGATGAATCTACTATAACAAGTTCAAAATCCCTGAATGTCTGAGCCAAAACACTTTTAATACAACGGCTGATATATTTTTCCGCGTTGTAAACAGGAAGCAAAACGGTTATCATCAGTGGCTCCACTCCCCTGAATATAATGCTTTGAACTTTCCGGCAGCAGTTTTTATATCAAAAACCACTCTGAAATCTTCAAATATCTTTTCCTGTTTCTGTACAAGCAGTTTTCTGTCAGAATGCAGCAGCAATAATGCATCGGCTATACCTTGAGCATCATCAACTTCGGTAAGAAGAGAATTTGTATCACTTAAGCGGCTCTCATAACCACGGAATTTGGTGGAGATCACTGCTAATTTTCTGGATGCCCCCTGTATAATAATTGTGGGGAATCCCTCCATTTGCGATCGAGTCGGGTTTACAATTATATCATAATCATCCAACTTTTCAACCAGATCGGTAACTTCTCCAAGAAATGTCACAGGCATACCACTGGCCTGCTCCTTAAAGCGTTCTTCCTCCAAACCGGAACCGGCAAATTCAAAGGTAAAATGAGAAGCATTATTCCGCAGCAGCTCGATCGCATGAAGCAGTGTATCAATTCCCTTATCAGCGATGAGGCGTGAGCCCGTAATCACCTTTAGCTTGTCACTACCGTCTAATTTTTTTTCAATAGTAGTAAAAGGGTATCCGTATCTGACAAGAACGATGCGTTTGGAGGGATTCAGCTTTTTGCTGAGCTCCGTTACAATATGATCATTAACAGCAATAATAAGGTCAGCATTATAATGAGGCAGTATTCCTGATTCCGGAATCAGTCCGTGTACACTTTGGATTGTTTTGATACTCTTTCTGCCCCTGGCAAATGCAGCAAGATTAGCCGCGTAAAAATGGTGCGAATGAATAACCGAGGGCTTGAATTGGGTAATAAGCTTTCTTAAGCGAATCACACCTTTCAAAAATCCGGTTAAGCTCCGCTGCTCATGCTCAATTTCAGGTTCGATAATCAGTCGATTAACCAATGTTTCAAATTTCTGATAAGCACTTCCACCCCCGGATATTAATATAATATTTTCTCTCGCAAAACCACCCAGCTCCTTTAAGAGATAAAAAAGATGTGAGGATACCCCGCAGGTGATATTAAGTCCGTTTACCTGAATAAATACTTTAGCGGGCATCAATTCTCAGCCGTCAAACTCATATAATCAGTCATATACCCCCTAACAACATTCTCCCAGTAAACCTGTTCTTTTATTTTTACAGCTTCCTTTCCCATTTCAGTCAGTAATTCTCTTTTTTCATAAAGTTTGATCAGCAGTTCGCGTATAACCACCGGCTGCTCAACCGAAACAATAAAGCCGTTTACCCCGTTTGTAATATATTCACTGATACCAGTATTTTCTGAAACAATCACAGCACACCCCATTGCCATTGCCTCTGCTGTGCTTATTGAAAATGATTCAAGCAATGACAAACACACATACAAATCGCATGACTCAAGCAATTTCGCATAATCATCCGGGACAAGTTTGTCAATAAAAAAAACGCTTCCTCTTAATTCTCTGGGAGTAATTAAATGCTCCCGCTCACCTATTATGGTCAATTTGAATTTTAGCCCTGACCCGATAAGAGCATCAAATAAAACTTCAATACCTTTAACGCGATCCATTAAACCGCCATGGGCAACTAAGTTAAGCGGCCCTTCAGAAATGGTCCGACGGGGTATTCTCTCATAAAAGTGAGGCGACAAGCCATTCTTCGTGAAACTAATTCTCTTCGTATTAAAGTCATAAAATTGTTTTGCAAGATTCACAATTCTCTGTGTGTAAAACGAGAAAGAGTCGGAGTGTTTAAATATTAACCGTTCTGTTATATTACGAGTAAAAAGAAACCAGCCGGAAAGATATGGCTTTAGTCGGTTTTCATACTTTATCACACCATGTAAAGTAAAATGTAGTTTTATCTTCCCCCCTGAAAACCACCAAAACAACAGCCCCACAAACGGATCATAGTTTATTCCATGAAGGATATCCGGATTGAGTTTTCTGATCAAAAAAGTCATTCTGAGAAATCCGGCATAATAAAGATTCCCCTCCTGCTTAAAGCCAAAGAGTTTTTCCCAAATTGAATGGGGCTTTATCATTGCATATTTAGTTACAAAAAATGTCTCTGAGTGCTTTTGCATTTCACGAAACACCGAAACAGCCACTTCTTCAGAACCTGTTCTTATTTCTGAGG
>JADLAF010000126.1 GCA_020848375.1 Ignavibacteriaceae bacterium | reverse complement strand
GCAGTAGTTCATCAAGTGTATTATCAACTTCAATATAACTGAAACTGCCGTCTCCTTCTATTGGGTTAAATGCGTAGGTTACACCGTAAAGCCCTGATTGAAGATTGACTATTGCTATGTCATATTTTTCAGATCCTCCCAACAATCCTTGATCAGAGGGAGGTGGATTATAGCCAATTTCATATATGCCAAAAGAATAAGCCAACTCTGCATAATCGGCTACATCCTGAGCATATTGGTTGGTGGTTGCATGCTCGCCTGTAAGCGAATAATGAACCACAAAGTTATCAGTTTCAATCGTTCTGTCCAGACTCGGCAATACCGGTACAGATTCTGTATCTTCCAAATACCTTGTATCAATGGTACATACTGAATCCTGTGCAATAACAGCAAAGTTAAGCGCTGTTAATACAAAGAATAGCTTAAACATGTTCATGTTTTCTCCTGTTTTTTTGTTGGTAAATATCAGATAGCACCCTGCTACCTGATTTTCTTTCCAATTGTAATAATTGCTTTCGAGAGCAAAGAGTTTATATTGTAATTACCACCTGCTGCTACAGTTTTTCCATCAGTATTGATTGCGAGGTAATCAATATGAGAATTTTGGAGTTCGGGGTATCCTTTAACCGTGTGCCCATTGTAATGTGATATGTTGCCTTCAGGTCCAGCAAACCAAATATTATTATGAGAAGTACCTGTGATTGTATTAACAAATAATTCTGATTGAGCTATTTTTACGGGGAAAAATGTTCCAATATCCTGAAATCTGACAAGATTTCTTCCTGAACTTAAATACAATCCATACTTACTAAACCAATTAACGCTTTTTAATCTTGCAATAACCAAATTATTAAAAATAGTTGTCCATGGTCCCTCGAATATTTTCGTACAAACATCATTCTTAATTTTCAATAAACAAGTCTGACCTGTTTGCAAACTTGATCCAGTTATATAATACTTCCCCTCAAAATAGGTGATACTCGTCAAATCCAAATTTGTTTGTGATTCAAGTTTTGTCCAGCTTGACCCGTTGTAGTGAGCGAGATTTCCGTTATTTCCTAACAGATATGCTTTTTTATTTTCTCCAACAAACATATCATTCATCAGTGAGGGAAATACTTCAATTGGAACAACCATAGGTTTATATTGACCACTAATCAACTCAACAATATTAGAAACACCAAACCATAAATCATTTTCATTGAACCGACTAATTGCATATAACTCACTGTATGATACACCACCATTATATTCATAAGGTATGCGAAGAATTTCCCAATTCGTACCATCCCAATGAAGTGCATTGTACTTCTTAAAATCATCATTCCCTAGACTGTCCTTCAAATAAATTGAGCCAACTGCCCAGATATTATTTTCATCAATAACGGCTATATCCCTGATTATACTGTGGCTATGCTGCCCAAAAACAAAAGTTTGCCACACGTAATCACTCGAAGTGGTGTCAAGAGTTCTTACTTCACTCTTAAAATCGTATTTTTTTCCTTTCTGGTCTGTTACCACTGCTTTATAGAGATACACCCTATTGGCTTCAAGCCCAGCGTCAAAAAATACTGTATCTGCTGGGAAAATGGTGTTTCTGTAAATAACACTGTCATTTCTGCTTAGGGTAACTGAGGTAACCGGTTCTTCAGTTGAAAACTGCAACCGGAACCAAATTTCAGTACAGGAAGCATCTTCAGGAGTTAAAACCACAGTTGGGGGAGAGAGTTTTTGCGGCTCGGTCGGCTTTTGGCACCCCAAAAAAGAAAGAAAAATCACGGCTGCTAAATAATACCAGAAACTATTAATTGGTAACATATAGGGTAACTTTCTGTTGGGAACTAAAATTTGGCAGAGCTTTGATTGGCGTAACCTGTGCGGTCAAAGTAATATCGGTCTGCCCATACGGGCTGGCGGGTTCTGAGAAGGAATAGGCAGAGAGGGCAATAAGTGAGAGTGCTGCCCAAAAGTGCAGTTTGTGAAGTATTATTTTGGCGGTCATCTCCGCCTCCCTTATGTTATTGGTAAATTGTTTCCCGGACAGTAATTACCATTTTCTTCCCGCCCCTGTTTCTCCTAGTACGGGCACAAAAACTGTTATTACATCAAACTTTCAGAAATTTTAAGATGGCAATGCATGAAAACCATGTTTTCCCATAAAACCCAAACCCTTTACTTCCCAAATGTTCTCTCACCCGGGGAGTCGGTTAATTTCTTTAAGGTCTCACGTAAAAATAATAAAAAAAAAAAGATATGCGACGCAAGAGAAAAATGATTTTTTTTCTAAAAACATTCATTTTCACCAAAATGTTTGTAATTTGACTCAAAAACAAAGATTCTTTTAATATAATTATGAAATGATTTATACAAATTTTGCAGAGCTTTTGCAATCGCCGCTACTGATATATATAAGAATACAAACCACCAATGCGACTGCAGCGCCTCTGACTCCTCCAGGGATAACAACAATAGGTTATTGTAAAGACGATGCAATCACTAAACAGAATATATATAAACACCGATTTCCTGTGATTGCATCGTCTCAGCGCATGTCTGTGGAAACCAAATTTGCCGCCTTCCTTTAACTTCCCTGAGACGATGCAAATACAGAAACCTCATCACGGTACAGCTTCATCCAAGCATTTGCATCGTCTCTACTTTCTCAACAACAAAAAAAAGCCCCGGCTGCGAGCCAGGGCTTTCTTTAGTTAAAAGTTAAGAGTGAAAAGTGAAAAGTGAAAAATCTGAAACATTATTCATTCTTAAGTTTTCATTATTCATTATTTCAGATAAACAATTTTCTTGGTTTCACTTTGAAGCACACTTTCAGAAGTTACCGCTTTAACACGAAGATAATATATACCCGCGGCAAATGCGGAGGCATCCCACTGCAGCTCATGTCCGCCTGGTGAAAGTTCACCCATCCTGAAGACCGATGCTTCCCTTCCCAGAATATCAGTTATCATAACTGTTACCTCCGCCATGACCGGTATTGCAAATCGGATGGTGGTTGACGGGTTAAACGGGTTCGGATAATTCTGCACTATTATATATTGCTTATAAGCAGATTCCAGTAAAACAGATGATTCATTACTGAGTGATGATTTGCCGTCATAGTCAATCTGCTTCAGCCGGTAATAAACCGCACCGGTGAAATTACCAAGATCATCGCTAAAACGATAATTCTGCGGCTCAGCCGTGCTCCCTGCTCCGCTTACAAACCCGACAGCCAGCCAGCCGGTATTGTGGTAACCGCTTTGTTTCCTTTGGATTTCAAACCCCCGGTTGTTTGTTTCCGAAGCGGTGCTCCATGTAAGAGTGATTGCTGAACCATGAGCCGCTGCGGTAAATGAGACCAGTTCAACCGGAACGGGGGCAGAACTGCTAACCGTGTTGCTGTAGCCGGATGTTCCTGACGCGTTAATGCCCCTTACGCGGTAATAATAACGGGAAGTATCAGTAACGGTGTTGTCAGTATATACGGTTACGCTTGCAGCGGTGGTGTCAACCGGCGCAAATTCACTTCCGGCAGTCTTTCTTTCAATAACGTATCCTGTTTCATTATCAGCATTATCCCTCCAGGAAAGCCCTATCTGACCAAAGCTGCTGCCGGTAACCATTAGGCGGGTCGGGGCAATAACAGGTGCAGTGGGGATGAACTTCCAGATTTTGCCGCCGCTCAGGTCGCATATATACAGCTCTCCGTAACGGTCAACGCCAAAGGAAGAAAGACTTCTGCCGGAGCTCAGGATAACATTCTGGTTAACTGCCGCACCGCTTCCGGTATAGGTAATTGCCCAGATATGCTTGGTACCGTAGTCACCGTATATATACTTGCCGTAAAGGCCGGGCTGGTTGGGTCCGCGGTACACATATCCTCCCGTTACTGAGTAGCCCTGGGTGCGCGGGTACTCCCAGATCGGCAGGATTTTACCTGTGGTATCACATCCGGTTGATGGTGAGTAACAGAGTGTGCCCTCCATACTCTTCCAGCCATAGTTACCGCCATTTACGATTATGTCAATTTCTTCACGCGCTGACTGTCCTACATCGGCACACCAGAGCCATCCGGTTACCGGATCAAATGACATACGCCAGGGATTGCGCATTCCATAAGAATATATCTCTTTCGTCTTCCCTGTGTTATCATTTGCAAAAGGATTGGTCGGAGGGATAGCATAATCCAATGGACCGGTTGTGTTGTTAACATCAATCCGTAAAATTTTGCCAAGCATAGTGGTAAGGTTCTGTGAGTTCCCCTGGGGGTCTCCGCCGGAGCCGCCGTCGCCGGTTGCTATATATAAATAGCCGTCAGGACCAAAAACAAGCTGTCCGCCGTTGTGATTTGAATATGGCTGATTAAACGTAAGCAGTTGAAGTTCGCTGCTTTTGTCCGCAGAATCAGGATTTGATGAACTTACCTTAAACCGCGAAACCACTGTTCTTCTCTGCGGTGTGTTGGTTGTATAGTTCACATAAAAATATCCATTCTGCATATAGTCCGGATGAAAAGCAAGCCCAAGCAGCCCCATCTCACCACCGGCTGATACTCTGTCAGTTATGTTTAAAAACTGTTTTGCTGACGGTGCGGTTTTTTCATTCGGAAATACATAGATTATTCCCGATTGTGCAACAACAAAAATCCGGTCACTCTCATCATCCGGTATGCTTTGCAGATCAACCGGTGAGGTGATGGTTATATTGGGGAATGCCTGCTCAAGTGCATACTGCGGTAAAAGCACAGCGGTGAACAGTAAAAAGCTGAAGAACTGAAGCGTCTTCTTCATGTAAGAGAGCCCTCTCTTTTATGGGTTAACCGTATATATTATGATTTCTTTTTTTTATCGGAACTCTTTTTCCCCTTTTTTTCCGAAGAGGATTTTTTCTCTTTTTTCTTTTCCTTCTTTTTTCCGGAATCAGATTTCTTTTCTTTTTTTGCCTTCTTATCTGATTTCTTTTTTTCCGGCTTCTCTTTTTTCTTAACCGCGGTTGATTTCTCCTTAGAGGTAGATTTCTCCTCCCACTCTGTTTTTTTCGCTTTTGAAGGTTTTTTCTTTTCTTCCATTGCAACCTCGGCTGCCGGCTCAGCTTTTTTTGTACTTGCTTTTCTTACTGCGGATTTTTTTGCTGCAGCGGGTGCGGACTCTTTTACCAGAACTTTTTCGCGGTACAGGTCAAAATTAAAACCGCTCTCTCCGGCAGTGCCAAGAAGTAGGGATATATAGTCAATCATCTGCAAAGTGGATTCGGTGAAATCTTTCGACTTCATAAATTTAGCTGTTGTCTCCTTTGGTGAGACATCAGCCCTCAGCCATTCTATTCTGCGGAAGTGTTCTATCGTAAACATCCATTTGAGCAGAAGTTCAAACCGCTCCTTGCTGAAATAAACAACTCCCTGCCAGGTGTTAAAATTAAGAAACTCCCTGATTTCCGGTTTTATCATCAGTTCCAGAAGCAGAACCCGGTCCTGCATGGAGGAGATATATATATATCCTGCCGTGGTGCCTGACTTAATCAGACGGCTGTAACGGGGAAAGATGCTCTGCGCGGTTGAAAAAAGACGCAGCAGTTCAAACTCATCTTTAATAACGCGGTAATTGTCTGACAGGCGGATGAAATTCTGCCAGAGCGGTTTTGCCAGAATCAGCAAATCATAGAGTGCCCCAGCACTGCGTCCAGACTCCTTCTCCCGGAAGACCAGAAGCAAACGCCGCGTAATGGTATATATCAGCAGAAGATCATAATAACCCGCACCTGACTCAAGCCGGATGGTATAATCCTGCAGTTTCACATTTCTCTTACCCAGTTTTTCTGATGGAGCGATACTAAAACGGTACTCCTTCAGGCGGTAGAGATCATCAGCCACCTGCCCGATGACTGCTTCCTGCTGAACCGGTTTATTCAGGAACAGGGAAAGCTCACGCACAACCGGAGTAAGGAGCCGTTCAGCTTTTTCCGGCAGAGTATATGCGCCATCAGGTTCGGCTGAGAGTGAGTCAAGTAATTCTGCAATTACCTCACGTGTAAAGAGGTTATTCACCGCGGTATGCAGCGGAATCAGTTCCATCTCACGCATAGCGGTTTCAATGGAGGGAACTCCGCTCCCGTTAAGCATTGAGGCAAGACGGCGGTATTTGCCGTTAACATCCCGCACTTCAGTAAAGTTCAGCAGTACTTTATACTCATATCCGTTCAGCCGGAAGCTCATTCCGCCTGTTCCAATTTCCTCCGCGGAGGTGATATACTCAAGCCCGGAGCGGGATTCATAATAAATACAATAGATATCCGGTTCGGCATTGACCTTAAGTGCTGTGGCAACCGGCAGTGACCTGAACTCCGCGGTCTCATCCTCATGTTTATCCCCGGTCACTTTTCCGGATGAATGATTGATATATCCTTTAACGGCAGCATAAGAGTTGTTGTAAACAACAACCGTTCTTTCACTTCCCCTTCCGTTTGAAAACGCAATGACGCTTTCTTCCGGTTCATCCTTTTCATTCAGGAAATCATACAGCTCAAAATTTTCAACTTCGGCAAAGAGAGCTCGTTTCTTAAGCAGCGGAAAGATTTCCCGTTCATGTCGGCGTACCAGATAGTCATCAACCGTTTCATTATAGTAAGCGCGGGAGTATTCCATCCCATATTTTTCAGTGAAGCCCTCAATCTGACCGTGTGCGATCATAGGTAGTCCGGGCAGTGTAGCCATCATCACCAGAACACCGAAATACTTATCCCCTTTACCAAACTGATTAACCGCTGTTTCTTCATCAGGGTTGCTCATAAAGTTTACATAGCGTTTCAGGATTTCCGGATTAAATTCAAGCGTGTTTTTGATGAGGAGGCGGTATTTATCATTCTCCTCTTTCATGAACATGTGCATGAAGGCACTGTTATATACCCGGTGCATACCAAGCGTGCGGACAAAATATCCCTCCATCAGCCAGAAGGCCTCAGCAAGCAGCAGGGTGTTAGGCATCTCTGCATTCATCCGGTCAACCACTTCACGCCAGAATTCATTTGGCATTTGCTGATTAAACATATCAGGGGGCATGGCATACTCGGCACGTGAGGGAACCGCGCCTCCGCTCCCCGGCTGCGGGTACCACAACCTTGAAAAGTGTTTCTTTGCCAGTGTCATTGCGGCATCAAACCGGATAACTGGTGTCATACGGGCAACATGCATGATATTCTGAATGAGCGCTTCTCGCACTTCCGGCAGAAGAAGATTTAACTGTGCGGTATCGTTCCACGGCATGTTGGTACCGTCATTGCCGTGATATATATAACGGGTGAGTCCGGTTGCGTTTTCAATCACCTGAAAAACCACAGCCGCATCCTGACGGGTGTAGTATTTGTCCTCTATCCTTATCTGCATAGACGGATTCTCTGAGAGATCAGGTCCCGTGAACAAGTACGAAGGATAAGGAGGTGAAACACGCTGAATAAAATACTCCGGATGACGCAGCACCCAGCCAGAATATATACCGGTATGATTCGGCACCATGTCACTGGCAAGACGTATTCCGCGCGCGGCGCATCTTGCTTTAAACTGATTAAATGCCTCCTCACCGCCAACTGCCTGAGCTATTTCATAACTGAACAGTGAATATGCCGATGAAGTAGCATCCGGATTACCGCAGAATTGTTTAATCTTCTTTGATGCTGTTGAACGCTCCCAAATACCAATGAACCAGAGTGTATTAATGTTCCATGCAGCGAGCTGATCAATTTCCTTATCGGGTATCTGGTCAAGGCGTGTGATTTCGCGGCCATATTTTTTACTAAGCTGATCAAGCCATACCAGAGTGTTTTTCGCGATCATCACTACATTAGGCATCCAATCCAGATCTTCGGTGAACTGCTCAGTCTCCTGCATATAGGAAAAACTGATGTCATCAATCGAGAACTTTTTCTGCAGGGCTGCCCATTCCTCAGCCGTTAACTGTCCACCGCCGGCTTTTAACATCCCTTTCAGTTCTGCAAGATACTCCTGCAATGATATACTATATTCCGGAACGGGTGGTGTACCAACTCCGCCATGCGAAATGAAGAGTTTTGCGTCTTCCCTGATCAGATCTGAACCGCTCAGCAGTTTGAAGGTCATCAGATCACTCAGCACTGCCTTCCATTTATATGATATATAGTTAAGCTGGGCGAGTATATCAACCGGATTTTCAAGAATAGGTTTCTTCAATGCTTTCAGCAAAGGGAGATTTTCAATACTTGCCGGTATTTCGTTATCAAAAAACTGTTCGGTTACTTTCAGAAAAGTTTCATATACAGGAATTTCCTTGAGCGGTGCATCATCAAAGAGTTCACTCAGGGACTTAAAGCCGGGGTTTTCATTTTCGAGATAGAGAAGCAGAATTTCTTCCAGAATAATCTCACGATTCGGCTTTCCGTTTGTTGACGCAGCCAGATATTTTTCCGGCGAAATCTCATTCAGATAGACCGGCAGCGGAGGAAAGTGCTCGATGAATTTTTGGAATATCAGCCCGGCATTATCCTGAAGTTTTTCTTCAAGATATTTTACTCCCCTTTCAAACACTCCCGGGTTCTCATTTTCCTCATACTTTCTTATGACCAGATGCAGCACCTCATGAAAAAGGCCTGCGGTGTTTATAAGTCCCGGTGTAACAAAAGTACCCGGCTTCCCGAGTTTGTTTATCCGGTCAGAAAGCTCGCGTGCTGAGGTGAAATCCGCAACAATAAGGTTTCCGGTGATCGAAAATAAATCTTGCTCCAGTCCGAATTTCTCGCGTGAGTCTTTCGAAACATGAAGATTATACGTTATCTGGTGAAGCATCTGAAGTCAGTTTTCGGTTAATTTAACAAGCCGGCTGTTTTAGACCGGATCCTTTAAACGAATAGAATAGTTACTTTTTAAATATAAGGAAATTACGTCATCTGATTGGGGGCATTGGTTTTTGTGCTAAAAAATGTTTTTAGAACGGATTTCCTGACGGGTCGGGGGGTTATATTTCACACCGAAAAAACAGTATTTTTTAACATTCTACCATTCTGTCAGATGAAGTTATACCAAACCGCGCTCTTGTTTATTATTCTCACCGGCATTGTATCAGCTCAGTGCTCTGATGCAGGGGTTTGCTCAATTCACAAACAGTCCGCACTGAAAAAGAAGGGAGCAGTTTACTCAGCCGGCTACTCATTGGGGCTCAGTGAAGACAATAACCGCCTGACCTTTCACACCTTTCACCTGGGTGCTGAAGGTTACATTTTCGCAGATACCAGATATTCCATCAATATCCCTATCCACAGCATAACGGGCGCACTCGGTTCAGTAATCGGGCTGGGGGACATCGTTGGAATTATAACAGTAAGGCCGCCGAAGAGTGATATTTCATTTAGCGGCGGAGTACGGCTCGCTACCGGAAATGATGATAAGGAAGGGTTACCTCAGCAGTATCAGCCGGGCCTGGGAACAAATGATTTACTGCTTGGGCTATCTTACACTAAACAGAAATTTGTTTTTGCAGCCGGATATCAGAAAAGCAGCGGCAGAAGTAAAAACCGTCTCACTGAGCTGAAACGGGGAGACGATCTTCTCCTGAGGATGACTTACTCAGATCAATTTGATGAATCCAGAGATTATGCGATTTCACTGCTTTATATAAATCATCTGACAGAAATGAATGCAGTATCATTTATGACCCCTGCTCCCTCATCAGCAAAATTCTATGTTAACGTGAACGGCAGTGATCAGAAACAGTTAAACCTGCTCCTGCAGGCCGGCTGGGTGCTTGATAAAGACACAAGAATGGTAATCGAAGGTGCGTTTCCCTTCTTCAAACGGGAAATAAATCTGGACGGACTCTCACGCGCGTTCACCCTTGCAACCAGTATTCATTTTGCTTATTGATAATGGAACAGGATTTAAGGATGAACATGATTTCGGTGCATGACTATGCGATGATTACTCTGCGAGACTCTGCGTTAACTTTGCTTTCCACTGCGTTTAATCATTTGCTCAGGGCTGCCCCGCTCTCACTCACACGGAGGGGTGAAACGCGCAGCTCGAACCAACCCAGGTTTTATTCTTATTAAAATCAACCCCCATCATCGCACCTTTGCTGGTACGCAGCAGATTATTAACTAAAAGCGGTTCATTATCCCAGAGGTACATCATCCGGATCTCAACACGCGAATATCCGTCCGGAGTTTCAATCAGCGGAGTGTATTCGATCTTTTCCTGCAATATATAATTACTCCGGTCCGTGATGCTGTCAAGCCGGGTCTTGTCAAAGTTCATTTCAACCCCCAAACCTGCAAATGAATAAAGAGGTTTCAGTATATATTTCGACAAATCATCAGGATAAGATTCCAGGTTGCTCAGGAATGCTGATTCAGGCACATATTTTGATTTAAGAAAAGGCAGTGTGTTCTTACTTATCTTAAAGAACCAGTTCGGATGCCCAACCCATGTAACATCCAGCTCATCCACAAAACGAAAACCATAATCAGGTCCTTTGCGTTTCAGCTCATCATATATAACACGATTATATATACGCTCTACGGGCACTTCCCTGCCGTTCTTTTCATAATAGAGCTTGTTACCCCTCTTTTTTACTTTTGTTATACAAACAGTTGATATACCAGTCAGTTCCTCAGTCGCGGCAAAATCAACGCGGGTTTTCTGTTTCTCCGGCTCTATCTCAAGGAGGATTACATTTTCAGGGTCAGCATCTCCCACAATGATATGTTTGAGGTGCGACACATACGAATCATCATCAAATCCGGAAAAGAAGGGGGTCATATCATCAGGTATATCAAAATGCCGTCTGATAACGAGAGGAAGATAGTACTGAAATGCATAGAGTGATGGAAATCCCTGCAGCTCAATCAGTTTGGGGATGAAGTTCCCCTTTTCATCTTTTGTTATCGCAAAATCAACCTGCAAAAACTTCGGGTGACTGTCCTGATTCGGTACAGCAAGTCCATCCGGTATTGCATTACGGCTATATATCTCAAATTCCGTAGTTCTGATCTGACGGATAATATCATCACAGGCGGTTACTAATTCCCGAGTCAAAGTTTCGGAAAGAAAGAGCGGTGTTTCACAAACACGGAAATCAGCAGGATATTTCAGAATTGAATTGAGATCATTGGTGAATGCTTCATAAGCACCCTGCGAAAACCCGCTGTTATATTTCTTCCTAAGTTCTGAAACCATTCTGACTTTGCCTGAGATATATTAGATTAAAAATCTTCCTTTTTCCATGACTTTTTCATCATCAAGCCAGATATCAAAGTCACGTCCAACGCAGTCTATATGAGTTGTTGAAACCCAGTCTGCTCCGGTATGCTGTGCATAAGGATGTCCGAATGCAATATGAATTCCCGGAATTTTTTCATCCTGAAGGATATTACCAATCACTTTTGTTACTGCGAGGTTTGTGCCAATAGCGAATTCACCCACACGGTTACTGTTTTCATCGGTCATGGTGTATGCAGTGAATTCCTCAAGAAGTTCCTGGTTATTACATTCCATCCGGGTAATGCGGCTGTCTTTGATATGAATAGACAGAGGGGCATCTTTCAGATCACCATATTTTTTACAGAGGTAATCCCCTACCACACCGTCAACAACAAACACTCCGTTTACGTTAAAAGGCGAGGTGAAAATCTCACCGCCGGGGAGGTTTCCCCACTTATCAGTGTTAATTATGCCGCTGGTTTTTATCCACCTTAAACTTGGCGAAAACTCAGCAATAATGTCTGTGCCGGCATCGGTCTTGCAGGTAATAAATTTTGCTTTTCGTGCTTTTTCAATCAGGCGCGTGCTCATATCATCCACCAGAGCGAAATCAGCACGCATTCCCTGCATCATTATTTCTTTAGTGATATTCACCATGTGGCCGTGTCGGATTTTATGTTTGTTCACCACATCAGTCATCTGAATCCTTGAACCCAGTTCACCGGTCTGCGTGAAGCAGGCATATATACTCACCTGTGATTTTGCCAGATCCTCAAGTATCTCCTTTGGCATATCTGTCATCGGGCGGGCAACATAGTCTTCAAGCACAAAGGTATGGCACTCTGCCCCTAATTTTTCAACTTCCGCGACAATGCTCGCGGCTATTTCAACTGATTCGGTATCCGTGATGATGGTCAGTCTTTCCTCAGGGCGGAGTTTCAGACAAATGTTAACTGCATTATAAGCACCGGGTATCAGTTCCTTATCAAAGGAGATTGCTTTTATATCTTTCACCAAATTGTAACCTTGTTCTGTTTTATAAATTACTTAGTTAAATCGAGACCAACATGGGTTTCTTCGATAATAAAATCAACTACACGTTTCAAATCGTAAGACTGCTCCCATATCTGCAACTGGCGGTCAGCGCCTGTTCCCATCTTTACAATCTCCTGTATATAATTAATTTCATGACGGCTACCTAGTTCATCTACGACCTCATCAATAAACTCAAGCAGTTCGTCAATCAGACTTGCTGTAGGTACTTCTTCTTTCTTGCCGAAGTCAATCAGCTTGCCAGATATACCGTATCGGCATGCTCTCCATTTATTTTCAGCTATCAGTGCTCTGCGGTAAAGCCGGAATCCTAAATTCTGCTTAAGTAGTTTGTGAAGTTTTGCAACCACTGCCTGCATTACGGCCGCCAGTGCAATGGTTTCATCTATGCGCATCGGTACGTCGCAGACTCTGAACTCAAGCGTACTGTAAAAAGGATGCATCCTTATATCCCACCATATCTTTTTTGCGTTGTCTATACATCCTGTTTTTATAAGCAGATTTATATAATTGTCGTATTCAGATACACTCCCGAAATAGTCAGGGATTCCAGTCCGGGGAAAGCGGTCAAATACTTTAGAGCGGTAAGACTTAAATCCGGTATTTCTTCCGAGCCAGAATGGTGAGTTTGTTGAAAGTGCAAATATGTGGGGCAGAAAGTAACGGGCTGCATTCATGATGTGAATTGCCGCATCGCGGTCATCAATGCCTACATGCACATGAAGACCAAAAATCAGATTAGCGCGTGCAACCTGCTGCATATCATCCACCACTTGTTTGTAGCGCGGATGCTCGGTAATGCGCTGATCTTTCCAGTGAGAGAAAGGATGCGTTCCGGAGGCAGCTATTCTCAGGTTGTTTTTAATAGCAAGTTTCGCAAGTTCCGTCCTCAGTTTTACAACTTCCCTTCTTGCTTCATCAACGTTCATGCAGACTTCCGTCCCCATTTCAACAACAGACTGATGCATTTCCGGTTTGACCTGCTCTTTGAGGATCATTTTACCGTCTTCAAGTATCTGCTCTATATGAGAGCGCAGCTCCCGCGAGACCGGATCAACAATCTGTACTTCTTCTTCTATTCCGATCGAGAAAAGATTATCTTTCTCACTCATAAACCACTACTTTCCTGATACTGTTTTTATATAACTACTTTGCGCTTTTCTTAACGAACTCACCCCAGGTGCAGTTGTTCTGTCCTGGTTTATGCTGCTGGGCACGGCGTATCGCCATATTTGCAACGGCTTCAACAACCCATTCAAAATTTTCTTCACCGACTGAATTCACATCAGCATCCGGTGCCGGATTGCAGAAATCAATGGCGTAGGGTATTCCGTCTTTCACTGCCAGTTCAACAGTATTAAAATCGTATCCTAACGCTTTGTTCAGTTTCAGCACATAATCTTTAAGCATATCAAGCATCTTTTTTGTTTTCGGTTGTGCATCTCTCACGTACCGAAGGTGATGTGGCTGCCGAGGGTCATACTGCATCAGGTGCACATCCTGTCTGTCTATGCAGTAGCAGCGGAAATAATCTTCGAATACAATTTCCTCCTGAAGCATCATAACCAACTGCCCTGTTTCGTTATAAGCTTTAAAGAACTCATCCTTGTTCTCAAGGCGGTAAACATTCTTCCACCCCCCCCCGGCGAACGGTTTGAAGTAAGCGGGGAAACCCACATAGTTAAAGATTCCTTCCCAGTCCATGGGGAAAGCAAGATTCCGGAATGAATTCGAATTTGTATCAGGCGGATGCTGGTTTGACGGTAAAATCACTGTTTTTGGCACTGGAACTCCAACCTGTTCCGCAAGCGCGTTGTTAAAAAACTTATCATCGGCTGTCCACCAGAAAGGGTTGTTAATAACCGCAGTGCCGGTTATCGCCGCGTTTTTGAGCATAGCGCGGTAAAAAGGCACATCTTGTGAGATCCGGTCAATTATTACATCGTATCCCTGGGTTATATTTTGCATAACTTTGTCAACCTTGACAAATTCAGCAGTTATGCCATCCGCCTTTTTTGCGTTAATACGTTCAACGAGTGCAGGAGGAAAGGTGGTTTCCTGTCCAAACAAAATGCCAATTTTCTTCATTGGATATCCGGTCTTATTTTATTTCTGAAAAGTTGATTTTTTTAGAAAAAGGGAATGATTCTGACGCTTTATCACACATTTTTAGCCCAAAAATTGCTATTTTTAATTACTTTTGGTAAAAATGTTGAGTCCGGAACCCTAAGATCCGGATTTTTCTTAAACTGAAAATAAATATACAGGTACAGAACGCTCTTTTGCAACATTGATTTTTTTATGGGTTTCATGAGGTAAATTTTTATGACTGATTCATTGCTGAATACTGAACACATTAACACTATTAACTCTCTGGCTCAGGATGACGAGATAAAACTCAGGTTTTCCGATATCCGGTACCCGATTCATACTTTTTACGGCGGTGCCCACCTTTTCAAAAGGGACTCCTTTGAAAAGATCAAAAGGATAGCTCAGGGTATTTTTAATGACTATTGTGAAGAGTCAGAGCGGTTTTACTCTATTTTCACCAGACCTGATGCCCCGGTATCCAAAAATACCGCTGAAAAGGTTTATCATAAAATCCATAAAAAGATTGAGGAAGAGCCGGTTGAGGATTACCGGATTGATTTTGAAGACGGTTACGGCTACCGATCAGATGAGGAAGAAGATGAACATGCTATTTCCGCAGCAACTGAAACGGCTGAAATCATTAAAAATGGTGCATTACCTTCCATTTTTGGTATCCGCATAAAACCAATCGCTCCGGGAACGGCTCAACGTGCCGTCAGAACATTAGAACTGTATCTGACCACCCTTCTTAATCTTACTGATAATAAGCTCCCCCCAGCTTTTGTTGTAACTCTTCCAAAAGTATCAAGAGCGGAGCAGTTGTCGGTTCTTAATGACATTCTGCACAAACTGGAAATGAGAAACCACCTCCCTAAAAATTCTATTCTCACAGAGGTGATGATCGAAACTCCTGAAGCGATAGCTGAAAAGTATATGGCCAAAATTGTTCAGGTTGGCGGGAACCGGCTGCTCGGTGGGCATCTTGGTGTCTATGACCTTAACTCTTCATTTGGTGTAAGCGCTTCATTTCAGGAAATGCAGCACCCAAGCTGTGACTATGCCCGCGTATTGATGAAAATTATCCTCGGTCGCTCGGGTATCCGCTGTGTTGACGGCGTAACCAATGTAATGCCGGTCGCACCGAACAAGGCAACTCTTTCAGCACCGTTGGCGGTGCATCTTCACGAAGAGAATGTTGCTACCGTCATTGCCGGGTGGCAGAAAGCATATTCAGATATCAGACATTCTCTCAGGATGGGTTTCTATCAGGGATGGGATCTTCATCCTGCTCAAATAATTTCACGCCTGGCCGCTGTATATATTTTCTTCCTTAATGAATATCCGTTGGCAGCTAAAAGAATGAAACAGTTCCTTAAAAACTCAGCTCAGCCCTCGGTTCATAAAGGAATTTTTGATGACGCGGCCTCTGGCTATGGTCTGCTCCTGTTTTTCAGATATGGTTTTGAATGCCTCGCATTTGACGAAAATGATCTGGCTGGCGCAGGGCTTAGCAAAGAAAATCTGTACGCAAAACATTTTTCCGATATTTCAGTTTCATCGGCAGAGTAATACCTTCTGCCTGGTTTCTTTCGATAAAAGTCAGAACAACGGTAATTTTTATCTAAATTTAATAGCAGTTCTGACCGAAAGATATCAGGTAGAATCTCCCGTTGAGTTAATTTGTTAATCAGTTTTCAGAATTAAGTAATTTTTTTGTGCACAAGATTCTTTTACATCAGTTAATAGAAGAACTCCCCATCCGGGAATGTTCTTACGGAAGCTCTGCATACAGTCACGGGGGTAAACTGATATGATGCAGGGTGAAATTAAATTTGTACTGATGTTCCGGCTCGATCAGCATCTGTTCGGATTTAATATCGAAGACACTATCCGGGTCATCCGCGCTATTGAGATTAAGAGTATTCCAACCGACAATAAGCTCATTCAGGGGGTAATTATTGTTGCCGATGAAATAATTCCTGTTTTTGATCTGCGGAAAAAATTGCTTTTACCCGCCAGAGAACTTTCCCCTGATGATTTTATCATTCTTTTCCGGCTTCACGATGGACAAGGTGCAGTGGTTGTTGACTCAGTCAGCGGTGCAGAATATGTATTCCGGGATGAAAACACGGGAAATCTCAGGGATACTGAAGATATGATAATCTTTAAATCACTCACCCCGACAGATGAAAATCTGATGTTCATTCCGGATCCTTCTTCATTCATGCACAGTTCTGAATATATAAATCTTATTTCAGAACTGAAGCACTATACCAGAGGCAGCAGTTAGTGCATACAATAAGTGATGATCGCTTTCCAAAGATTAAAAACTACCTGCAGAGAAATCTGGGGCTCTACTATCCCGATGACCGCAAACAGGATCTTGAGCGGGGGATGATAAGTGTATATATTGAAGCCGGTTATGACGATGTCAACGATTTCATTGACAACCTCAAAGAGCATGAAGAATCATCAGATACCATCATGCTGCTTGCAAAATATCTCACCATTGGTGAAACCTATTTCTTCCGAGAGCCAAAAGTATTTGATACTCTCAGAGATACAGTGATTCCCGAACTTATCGCCAAAAAAAAGGGAAACCGCAGACAAATACGCTTCTGGAGTGCCGGATGCTGCACAGGTGAGGAGGCCTATTCGGTTGCTATTCTTCTGCATGAATCCATTCCGGACCTTACTTCCTGGAATGTTACCATTCTCGGAACAGATATTAATCCCGAATTCCTGATGAAAGCTGCAACTGCTACTTACAGAGCATGGTCTTTCAGAAATGAACACAGTGAAATTATGAAGAAGTATTTCACCAAAAACGAACGTGGAGAATTTAAGCTCTCCTCTTCAATCAGGAGTTCCGTTCAGTGGAATACTCTAAATCTTATTGCGGACAAGTTTCCCTCAAATATTAATAATACCGACAGGATGGATATTATCTTCTGCAGAAACGTCCTCATCTATTTCAGCGATGAAGGCCGGCAGAAAATTATCTCAAAGTTTTATGATTCGCTCAATGATGGCGGATACCTGATACTAAGTCTGACCGAAGTTGCACATCAGCCCGATAAAAGATTCAGACAGATACGCAGTGAGGATGTGATCATTTTTAAGAAGGAAAAACCAGCCGAAAATACTCTTCCCTTCACCATAGCCAAAGAGTCTGCCGGCACACTCTCAATAAGTGAATATATACGAAAGGAAATTCCGGAAGCAGTTAATCAGGAAGAGCAGGTCTCCGTAACCCTGCGTAAAAGAACTGCCAAACCATACATCCCTGATTCACCCATCACTACTGCTGCAAAACGCCCGCGTTTGCTGGATTTTTATCTTTTTGAGCAAATGTTCCTTAAATCGGATTTCACCGGAGTGATTAAAAAAGCTGAGGAACATCAGCTCAACGATGACTTGCTTTCACCCTACTCTGTAGAAGAAAAAGAAAAGATTTATCTGTATTATTGCAAATCACTGGCAAATACAGGTAATACCGCCAGGGCAACCGGGTTGGCATCTAAAGGGGCTGAAGCTCTTGAAGATAGTTTCCGGCTAAATTATCTCGCCGGACACCTGCTTGCGGCGGCCGGTTCGCCAAGAGATGCTTTTACTTATTATACAAAAGCATTGTTTCTTTCTCCGGGTTATCCCGCTGCTCTTTTTGGTCTGGCTTCAATTTACAGGCAGCTTGGCGAAATTGATGAGTATATAAACCAGCTTCAGAAACTTTTAAAGATTGCCTCCAATATGCCTTCTCAAAAAATCATTGAAGAGATGGACGGTATTACAGCATCAGGCCTTGTTGGTCTTATTTCTTCAATCCTTAAGTCTCAGCGTTTTAATGAATACACAAGATAATAACAAAAAGATACTCAGAGACCGTGCACGGGCTATCGCGCAAAAACCTCTTGTAAAGAAAAAGGGGGAGGTAATAACGGTACTCGAATTTGTTCTTTCTTATGAGACCTATGCAATCGAGACCATGTATATAAGAGAGGTTGTGCCCCTAAAGGAGATTATTCCCCTGCCCGGTCTCCCCGATTTTGTTCTTGGTCTTATTAATATCCGGGGAGAGATTCTTTCCATCCTGGATATTAAAAAATTTTTCCAGCTTCCCGGTCAGCAGTTGAGTGACCTCAACAAAGTAATTATACTAACCAACGGCAAACTTACATTTGGGGTACTCGCTGACAGGGTGAACGGTATTAAAGAAGTAGAATTAAACGATATTTTTAACACTGTTTTAAACTTCAGGGACAAACGTGATGAATATCTTCACGGCATCACATCATCAAGAATTATTCTTCTTGACGGGAAGAAGCTTTTTAACGATAAAAAAATTATTATACATCAGGATTAGAATCACCAGAGGACTACAATGAATTTCCTTGTAAATCTTTCAATCAAATACAAACTGCTTCTGCAGATTTCAATAATAACATTTACCGTTATTGTGCTCTTTCTGTTTTCAAGGGCAAATTTCGAAACTGTTGAGCAGAATCAGAATGCAATTGCTGATAAGTATTCAAAAGCACTTTTCAACCTTGGGTACTTAAAAGACAACATCCACAAATTCAAGGATGAAATGGCCTCTGTACTTCTGATGAGACAGGGTAAAAGTATTACTGATGTTGAAAAGACACTTAACGACGTTATGAACAATGTCGAATCGCATCAGACTGAGCTGGAACGACTGCTGGGTAATGATTCGCGTTATCAGTTCAGTCTCAGCCAGCTTAAGGCAAACACACGAGACTATTTTAATCTCTCCCGTGAGCAGATCGAGCTGATGAAGACTACTCCTCAGTATAACCTGCTTACGATCGAAAAAGGCAGTTTTATGATTCAGGATATTCTCCTGGGTGCCAAAAAGCTGGGTGATAATATCAGAACTGATATGGATACACTGCTCCGTAAATCATCAAATGATATATTTAAGGGTGTTGTTACCTTTTGGGTTCTTCTCGCTGTCACCATTATAGTTAGCATTCTCATTTTCTTCCAGTCAACTGGTATGATTACCGCACCACTTAAAAAGATTTCGCAGGTCTCTAATAGCATTGCTGACGGTGATCTTAACGTTGAACTACCCGATGAAAAAAGAGAAGATGAAATTGGTCAGCTTGTAGGGTCATACAAAAGAATGATTCAGTCCCTCCGTGATGTTTCCGCATTCGCTGCACACATTGCATCAGGTGATCTTTCAAAAAATCTTACTCCGCGCTCAGTTAATGATGAAATGATAAACTCACTTAATAAAATGAGTACAGCTCTCAGAGGCATCATTGGCGGCACGCAGGAAGGCACCAAAGTACTCTCCTCTACCTCCAGCCAGATATTCAGCAGTACTGCCCAGCTTGCAGCAAGTTCAAATCAGACTGCCACTGCCATCACCGAAACCACTGCAACCATCGAAGAAGTTAAAAAGACTTCTGAGATCTCAAGCCGTAAAAGCCGTGAAGTTTCTGTTGTAGCCCAGCAGGCAACAGAAATTTCTGAAAAAGGTATGATGGCAACAGAGAATACCATTGACGGTATTCATCGAATCGGCGGACAGATGAAAACCATCGGACTGAGTATTGACCGGCTTACGGAACAGAGCAAAGCAATAGGAGAAATTATCGCGACTGTTAATGATCTTGCGGAGCAGTCCAACCTTCTGGCAGTTAATGCTTCAATCGAAGCTGCCCGCGCGGGTGAACAGGGTAAAATTTTTGTTGTTGTTGCTCAGGAAATTAAATCACTTTCAGAACAGTCAAAACAGGCAACTGCTCAGGTTAAAACTGTGCTTAATGATGTGCAAAGCGCTATTCAGGCATCTGTTATCGCTACAGGTGAAGGCGAAAAAATTGTTTCGGAAGCAGTTCAGCTTTCCGCTGAAGCACAAAAAGCAATTGTAAAACTTGCCGAGACCATTAACGTGTTTAACGATGCTGCCCTGCAAACTTCAGTTGCATCTCAGGAACAATTTGTCGGGATGGATCAGGTTGCTATTGCGATGGAAAATATTAAATCAGCCTCAATCCAGAACGTAAGAACAACAAAAGAACTTGAAGGAGCTGCAAAAAGTCTCCTCTCGCTTGCCGAAAAACTTTCTGACATTAATGCTGTCTTTACGGTAAAGTAAATGGATCAGACCTTTTTTCAGCGGCTGCTTGAAACCTTCAGAGTAGAAGCTGATGAACATCTGATGAATATCACCAACGGACTGCTGGAACTTGAGCAGCTTCACGGTGATCAGGAACGTGCATCACTGCTTGAAACAACCTTTCGTGAAGCCCACAGTCTTAAGGGAGCGGCACGCGCTGTAGGGATCAGTGAAATTGAAAATATTTGCCAAACTGTTGAATCTGCTTTCGCTGCACTCAAACAGGGACAACTCGATACCAACAATGAATTGTTTGACTTGCTGCATGAAGGTGTTGACCTCATCTCAGGATTCCTCCGTGCTCAGGATGATTCGGGAAAAATGAAAATCAGTCTTGGCATTGAAGACCTCACAAAGGATTTATCCGAATATCTTGTCCTCAATGTTGACGATTCGATTGATAAAATTAAAAAGAAACTTCCGCACGAAGCTTCTCACGAGCCGCCGCCGCCGGTCGAAAAAACATTTCCGGCTTCTGAAAGAGTTCTGCATGAAAGGCAGGCACCAGAACACAAAAAACCTGCCTGGGCCATTGAGCAGAATGTTTCTGATACGGTGCGTATTTCCACTGCAAAGATTGATGAACTTTTTGTTAAGACCCAGGAAATCATTTACACAAAGCTTTCCATGGAACAGATTCAGCAGGAACTTTCATGGATTGAAATGATGTTCACCAGTCTTACCGATAAATACAGGATAACCAGATTTGAATTTGAGCGCACCTTCCCTCAGCATCTGGATAATCTTAACCGGCTTCTTGGTCCGCATCAGGAAATGTTAAACGAGCTTTCGCGCAAAGTAAAATACCTGACTAAGGAATCCAGAAAAGGGCTGAGACAGTCATCAAATAACATTGAGAACCTGATTGAAAACATTAAAGAAGTTCTCCTGCTTCCCTTTTCACATCTTACGGCAGGATTCCCCAAATTAGTCAGAGACCTGGGCAGGGACCTTAAGAAGGATGTTGAAATAACTATCAACGGCGCTGATACGCAATGCGACAAACGAATTCTTGAGGAACTGAAAGACCCGTTTATTCATCTGCTCAGAAACAGTATAGATCACGGAATCGAAAAACCAGACATTCGTATTAAAAATAAAAAACCCGTTCAGGGCAATATTACAATATCTATTCAGTCATCAGAAGGTGGAAAAGTAGTCATCACTATTGAGGATGACGGTGACGGAATTGATATCGAAAAACTTAAAAGGTCTATCCTCACAAAACAGATAATGGAGCCGCAGCGGTTAAGCTACCTTACGGAACCTGAACTGATGAATATGATATTTTATTCTGATGTTTCAACTGCCGAAACGATATCCGATATATCAGGACGCGGGCTTGGCATGGCAATCGTGAAAGAAAAAATTGAAAAATTAGACGGCACCATCCGCGTAGAGTCTGTAAGGCATAAAGGTATTAAGTTCACTATTTCACTGCCGGTATATCTTGCATCATTGCGCGGTATAATCCTCAGATGTAATGAATCAGAGTTTGCAATCCCCACAGTACGCATCTCCCGTATAATCAGGATTAACCGCTCAAATATAAAATCTGTGGGTAACAAAGAAACTGTGAACATAGAAGGATATCCGGTTGCGTTAGTGGGACTGGCTGATTTGCTCGGCATCCGCGGCACTAAAAGCAGCGGTAATCCGAAGTATCTTACCTGCCTTTATATAAAATCTGGTGAAAAACGCGTTGCCTTCTGGGTTGATGAAATTTTAAACGAACGGGAAATTATTATAAAACCGTTTAATGCACAGCTCAGCAGAGTCAAAAACTTTTCCGGCGCAACACTTCTGGCAAACGGAAAAATCGTACCAGTGCTTAATGTATTTGATCTGATTGCATCCGTTGAAAAGCAAACCAAAACACCGCCCCGCGAGAGTGAAGAAAAAACATCATCAGAGAAAAAAATTCTGGTGGTTGATGACTCAATCACCTCACGCATGCTCGTTAAAGATATTTTAGAATCTTTCGGATATATAGTCAGGGCTGCCTTCGATGGACTTGATGCATTTACCACACTTCAGTTAGAAGAGTTTGATCTGGTTGTTTCCGATGTGGAGATGCCCAGAATGAACGGTTTTGAACTTGCGCAGAATATCCGTAAAGATGCAAAGCTACGTAACTTACCCGTCATCCTGGTAACTTCTCTTGCAAAGCCGGAAGACCGTGAACGGGGCATTCAGGCCGGTGCTAATGCTTATATTATAAAAAGCAGTTTTGACCAGTCGGCACTTCTCGATACCATAGAAAGACTAATATGATTAAAGTACTCGTTGTTGAAGACTCTCCTGTTATTCAGGAATTAATTGTTCAACATATAAACAATGATCCGCAAATGCAGGTTGTGGCAGTAGCCGTTACCGGCGTGGAGGCGGTTGAATTAAATCAAAAACTCAAGCCGGATGTTATAACCATGGATGTGAATCTTCCGGAGATGAATGGTTTAGACGCGACTAAAAGGATCATGGAGACAAACCCCGTCCCTATAATCATTTGCAGTGCTAATTTTAATCCCAAGGATATGAATGATACTTTTTCTGCTCTGAGCGCAGGCGCGGCAGCAGTTGCTGAAAAACCCCACTCTTACGGAACAAAAACATTTGATGTCCTCATCGGACGGTTACTCAATAATATCCGTCTGCTCTCAGCCATAAAAGTATATAAGCGCGTTCCTGTTCAGCCGATTACGGTATCAAATCTGATTAAGAAAAGCCCTACAAAGGAAGCATATCTTTTTAACAATAAATTCGGGCTGATTGCTATTGGAGCATCCACAGGGGGACCCGTGGTTATTGAACGGCTGCTGGCAAATCTGCCTGACCGTTTCTCAATCCCCTTAATTATTGTCCAGCATATCACCCCCGGCTTTTCAAACGGATTTGTTGAATGGCTGCAGAAATCATCCAAGGTCAATATAAAACTCGCGGAGCAGAATGAACCTATTCAGCCGGGTACCTGCTATGTCGCCCCCGACAACTATAATTGCATCGTTTCCAAGAGCATGGTGATTCACCTTGAAGACTCCCCCGCTGAACATAGTGCAAAGCCATCCGTTTCAGTGCTTTTTCGCAGTGTGGCAAAAAATGTCGGGGACAAAGCTCTCGGCATTCTCCTAACCGGCATGGGTAAGGACGGCGCAGCAGAACTCAAGCTCATTAAGGACTGTGGCGGTGAAACCATCATTCAGGATGCTGATTCAAGTGTGGTTTACGGGATGCCCGGTGAGGCCCTCAAACTAAAAGCGGAAAAACGAGTGCTTTCACCTGAAAAAATGATTGAATATCTGCATGAAATCAGCTAAAGTTATTTCAGGTTTAATTTTATAAAAAACATTATTTTTCGCTCTGGAAAAACAGAAATTTTTTTAAACGGCTTAACCGATTCAGGTAATTGATGAATAAAGAACTATTAATTGTTGAAGACAGTCCTACTCAGCTTGAGCAGCTTCGCTATATCCTTGAGCAAAACGGGTATAATGTAAGAACTGCACGGGAGGGTAAAAGTGCGTACCAAATGGTGCTCGACTCGAAGCCGTCCCTGGTTATTTCTGATATTGTTATGCCTGAAATGGACGGCTATGAACTCTGCACAAAAATAAAAAATGACCCCGCTCTCAGGGACATCTCCGTGATGCTCCTTACCAACTTATCTGATCCTCAGGATGTAATCAAAGGACTTCAGGCGGGCGCGGATAATTTTCTTACAAAACCTTATAATGAGTTTTTCCTTCTTTCCAGAATTAGTTATATACTGCTCAATAAAGAACTGCGCGACAGTTCAGCTTCCTCTGATATGGGTATTCATATCGTTTTCGGAGGTGAGAAGTATTTCATCAATTCTGACCGGATGCAGATTATTGATCTGCT
>JADLAF010000125.1 GCA_020848375.1 Ignavibacteriaceae bacterium | reverse complement strand
GATGCAGATAAGGAAAATGAGAAAATCATCCGGCAGATCAGCAGCGTTTGTTCTTTCAGATCACGCTGACTGGTCCGGTCTTCTGCAGGCAATAAAGGCAACCGGAGCAGAGAGGATATATCCCACACACGGATATACAGCGTTGCTTTCACGGTGGTTGAATGACACAGGATATATTGCTTGTGAGCTGCCCGTCCCTCACTCAGAGTCAGATTGACTAAGAATTTTCTTCGATTTTTCACCTCTTGTTCACTCCTTTACTCCCGGTGTCCTTAAGAAAAATTGCTGCCCTCTGCAAGAAGAATCTGTGTCGGTGAAAAAAATAAATTTTCAGTCATTTGTAAAATTTAACTTGCAGAACTTCCCTGATTAGCGATATTTTTGAATGTAGTTACACAAAAACAGACGTGTTAATAAAATGTGGATAACTTCCTTCTGTGAAATTATGTTTCACAGAAATAACTTAACAATTTGTTAACTTTGAGTACTTTAGTTGTTAAGTTACTTGAATTCAGGTCTGTAAGTTGTTGTAATATAATAGGTTAGGGAGTTTGTGGGGATGTGGATAACTTGTGGAGAAAAAATTTAGTAATCGTCGAAGTGTTTAGAAATTGAGCAATTTAGTGGCAGATTCAGGTATTGAAAATGTGGATAACCTGAATGCAGAGAATAGTTTACGCAGAGCTCCTTCAGCCGGAGAAGCGCAAAAATTGTGGAGTGAATGCCTGCATGTTATAAAAAAGCGGGTGAACGAAAGGACCTATTCAACCTGGTTTCTTCCGATTCGTCCGGTTTCCCTTAGCGGAAAAGTGCTGATTCTAGAGTTTCCCAACCTCTTTTTTCATGAGTGGGTTGATACCCATTACGGTGAGGTAATAACCGATACGGTAAGAGGAATCATAGGAGGTGAGGCGCGAGTTGAATATTCAGTTTCTGAAAATCAGCCGGTTTTTGAAGATGAGCTTCCACCGGTTGTCATCAAGAAGCCGCAGATTCCGCCCCCGGCTCCTCGGAAGCAGCCAGAGTTCACAACCAATCTGAATCCAAAGTACCTGTTTGAAAATTTCATCAAAGGTGAACATAATCAGCTTGCCCGCGCGGCCGCTCAGGCAATAAGCAATAACCCGGGTAAAACTTCCTTTAACCCCTTCTTTGTTTATGGCGGGGTGGGGCTGGGTAAGACTCATCTGATTCAGGCCATTGGAAACGCCGTTCATAATAACGCTCCGGACAAACGGGTTATTTACGTAACATCTGATAAATTCACTACAGATTTTGTGGATGCAATTCTTGGTGAAAAGACGAATGAATTTTCTAACTTTTACCGCACCATGGATATCCTCATTCTTGATGATATTCAGTTTTTGACAGGCAAAGAAAAAACCCAGGACTTGTTCTTTCACGTCTTTAATGCTCTCCACCAGATGAATAAGCAAATTGTGCTTTCAAGTGACCGCGCCCCTAAAGACCTGAAGGGTATGGATGACCGATTGATATCAAGATTTAACTGGGGACTGACTGCTGATATTCAGGCACCCGACCTCGAAACGCGCATAGCCATCCTGATGCGCAAGGCAGAGGAGATGCAGCTTGATATTTCCGCTGAAACCCTGGAACATATTGCAACTCACATCACCTCAAACATTCGTGAGCTTGAAGGATGCTTAGTCAAACTGCTGGCTAATGCGATGCTCAGTTCAAGCACCATAACGGCTGACCTGGTTAGAAGAACCGTTCGGGAAATTTCCACCACAAAAAAAACCAATCTGAGCATTGACCTGATTACCAGATATGTTTGTGAATATCTGAATATTGATGAGAAGAAAATACGTGACAAAACCAGAAAACAGGAAATTGTAAATGCCCGCCAGATAGCTATGTATCTTTCAAAAGAGCTCACCCGTTCAGACCTGAAAACCATCGGGCTGCATTTTGGAGGGAGAGACCATTCAACGGTTATTCACTCAATTAATACTGTGAAGGAGGATATGACCAAAGATGTGATGCTTGCTGACACAGTACAATCTATCCGCCAGAAGATCGAAACGGCAGCTTTCTAAAAACTGTGTGCAGGGTAACTCGAATACGGGCAATGTCTCCTGTCTGGGATTTTTTAAACGCAGAGTAATCAAAGACAACACAGAGTCCCGCAAAGTTTTCGTACAGACAGATGACATTCTGTCACAAAATTATTAAGTATCAAGTTTGAAATATGAATTTCATCTCCCCCCTTGCTCGTAACTGGAAAGTCAGCGTGCCCTGATCAGGTGCAGAGGTAAGTGCCAAATACGCTGAATAATCCACGGAAATTCAGTAAATTTACCATATTTATTTTTTAAATTACACCTCCTCTATTACAAATGAAACACCAGTTCGGGTTACTCGTCCTTCTGCTAATGGCCGCAACGTTTTTAAGCGCACAGCCGCTTAGCCCTGTTGAAAAACTCTATGATGACACGCATGTTGCCCGCGTTGAAATCACCATAAATCCGGAGTTTCTTGCTTTTATGTATGCAAATCCGCTGAGTGATTCAATGCATCTTGCAACTCTTAGATTTCAGAACAACCATATCAATGAAACAGTTGAATCAATCGGGTTCCGCCTGAGAGGTAACACTTCACGATGGTCAAAAAAGAAATCGTTTAAGATTTCGTTTAATGATTTTGTCTCCGGCCGCGAGTTTTACAGCGTTGACAAACTTAACCTGAACGGTGAGCATAATGACCCTTCCATTATCAGAAGCAAACTAAGCTTTGATATTATAAGAAAAGCCGGAATAAAAGCCAGCAGAGCAAACCATGCGGCTGTATATATCAACAATGTGTACTACGGTCTCTATGTTTCAGTTGAACACATTGACGATGAGTTCCTGAGCAAAAATTTTACGGACGACACCGGCAATCTCTGGAAATGCCTTTACGGAGCAGACCTGCAGTATCTTGGCGCCAGTCAGCAGCCATACAAAGAACTGAATAACAACGGAACCCCAGCGTACGAATTAAAGAGCAACGAGGAAGCTGCTGACTACTCCCAGCTTGTGCGGCTTATTTCCATTATTAACAACACTCCGGCTGCCGTGTGGCAGGATTCACTCGAAAATTTTCTTGATGTTAAAGGTGTGTTGCAATATATGGCGCTTAACATTCTTGTTGGTGGGTGGGATGACTATTGGTCTCTGATGAATAATTATTATCTGTATCACAATCCAGCAGAAGACAGATTCACGCTGATACCTTATGATTATGATAACACCTTCGGGGTTGACTGGTCAGGCAACAACTGGTCAACTGTTAACCCTTACAACCGTCCCAAAGTAGTCGGGGGTCCGCGTCCTCTGGCTGAAAAACTGTTAGCCAATTCACAGTACCGCAATTTATATACACATTTTTTAGAGCATTATCGCGAAAAGATAGTGCTGATGCAGCATTGGGATGCCCGGCTTGATTCGCTTCGCGGCAGTATTACCTCATACGCACTTGCTGATTCATTCCGCACGCTCGACTATGGATTTGGCAGCGGAGACTTTTTTAACTCTTATAATGCAACTCCCTATTCTAATCAGCATGTCAAGTTTGGAATCCGTCAGTTTGTAAACGCGCGCACCAGCACACTCCCCGGTCAGTTGGGGTATCTGTCTGCGCCGCCAATAGTTTACCATATCGAAGTTTCCCCCAGGAGCCCCGGACCGTCTGATTCGGTTTATATATATGCGTCAGGTTTCAGTTCGGCAGGGATAGCTGAAATGTCAGTGCACTTCCTCAGCGAAGGCGCGTCTGTTGCGGATATTTATCCGATGCAGTTCACGCCGGTATCTGGTTCCCTCACTGCTGAAGAAACAGACCGCTGGACGACTGTCCTTCCGCCGCTCGGAGCAAACGCCAAAGGAACGTTTAAGGTATATATACGGGACGTGAATGGAAACAATAAAATGTATCCGAGGGTCAGACCGGTCAGAATTACAGCGGGGAGCACAACCGGATCGGGTGTGGTTATTAATGAGTTTATGGCAGACAACGCGGGCAGCGTTCCTGACCCGATGGGAGAAGAAGATGACTGGGTCGAGTTGTATAACCCGACATCAAGTCCTGTAATGCTGACAGGAAAATATTTGACCGACAACCCCGGTAATCTGACCAAATGGAAATTTGAATATGACTCGCTATATATTCAGCCGGGCGGATATCTGGTTGTCTGGTGCGATGAAGACGCCAGTCAGCCGGGGGTACATGCCAGTTTTAAGCTCAGCAAGTCAGGAGAGTATCTTGCCCTGGTTGATTCTGACGGGCAGAGCATTATTGATTCACTGACTTTTGGCGCTCAGCGCACTGATACCACGCTGGCACGCATCCCTGATGCCGGTCTTACCTGGACTTTTGCGCTCCCGACTGCCGGTGCACCGAACAGTCCCTCATCAGCAGAGGAATATATACCAGTGCCGGATTCATATACTTTATCCGCCTACCCTAATCCGTTTAATCCGGAAACCAGAATCAGTTTTTCAGCCCCCGCCACTGAAAGAACACGGCTTGTTATATATGATATCATGGGCCGGGCTGTTAAGCAATTTACTGAAGATCAGACGGCATCCGGTTCACTTCTTTGGAATGGCACTGATGACCACGGTAGCGCGGTATCATCCGGTGTATATATTGCTCTGATGTATTACATGGGCGGAAGTTCACGACCGCTTAAACTGATGATGCTTAAATAGGAAGAAAAGCCATGGCGGGTGTAAACAAAGTTCTTTATTCAATTCTCTATTTTCTGAGACAGGAGATCGGCACTGACTACCAGATCAATCCCGATCTTTCCATGCTGGAGATTCTTAAGGAAGAGGGATTTGATGAGCTTGATTTTATTTTAGCACTCATTCATTTTGAAATGAATCACGGGGTTGAGATACCGGATAAGCTGCTTGAACAGAAGAATTTGTCTTTAAGGGAGTTCGCCTCACAGGTAGCTGAACTTGAGCCGGTGCCGGATGAAGAAATACCGGGTTTTTATATAACCAAAACTTCTCTAATCAGTTATCTGATAACGACTGTAAAGAACTCGCAGTGGCAACATTCGGATGACGAAATACCGAATTGAACCCCGTATTAAAAATGCAGAGACGATGCATTTTGTAGAGACGATGCATGCATCGTCTCTACAAATATATATAATGATTACCCCTTCAGGTAATATTTATTCTTTATGACACCGTTTTCAAATTCATAGACCAGCGGATTTCCCGTTGGTATGTTCAGTTCGAGAACCTGATCGCGTGTGAGACCGTCAAGGAACATTACTAACGAGCGCAGACTGTTGCCATGCGCGGTTACCCACACATGCTTTCCTTCTTTTACCAGCGGTTCAATTTTTTCCTGATAATAAGGAATGGTTCTTGCGGCAGTATCCTTCAGACTTTCTGTAAAGCCGTCCGGATTCAGTTCGGTTTTGTCTGATGGCGGAGGAACATCATAACTTCTGCGCCAGATATGCACCTGCTCATCGCCGTATTTATCTGCAGTTTCTTTTTTATTTAACCCCTGCAGTGCACCGTAATGACGTTCATTCAGAGCCATGTGGCGCTCGGTTGGTATCGGACCGAAACCTGCTTCTGCTGATGCCATTTCTGCTGTGCGGATTGCGCGCTTAAGCACTGAAGTGAAAAGATAGTCAAACCGGATACCTTTTTCCTTAAGGAGCAGTCCGGCTTCGTTTGCTTCTTTTTCCCCTTTGGCTGAAAGATCAACATCAACCCAGCCGGTAAAGCGGTTTTCAAGATTCCATTGTGATTCACCGTGACGTAATAAAACCAGATAATTCATTCATCGCTCTAAATTTATTGAAAGACAGCAGTAAAATTACGAAAACAGAGGGGCTTATCATACAGAGTCCGCCGGAAATTGAGTTGTGAATAAGCGCACAGTGATAAATAAATTTTGAACAACGTACCGGATTTTAAAGTATTTTTAATACAGTTCTTACGTAAACTTTTTCTCTGCTGTCCTGGTTCATTTTAATTGTAAAAAAACACAGAGATTGCTGTATCAAATTAGAACAAACTCTTAACTTTCTCATTTTGATACAGTCTCGAACATTCTACTTTCAGTTTTTTGGTTTATTTGCCGGCTTTTTTTTTGGCATGATTTATGCCACTTTCATCCTATTATCATAGAGGTGTTTCATGAAAAAATTAACGACATTGTTCTTATTGCTCCTTTCAGTTGCCGTATTCGGTTCAACCGATACCTCCAGCTCGAATAAGAGTCAGCATCCTGCTTCCTACTTCACAGGTGCAAGTCTGGAAGGAACCAGCAGCGTCCGCGTGATGAGCGTGGGGAGCGGAAGAAATACAAGCTTTATCAACCCCTACACAAATTCAGGAATGACGGTTTTTGCCGGTGCACTGAATGCAACTTTAGACGGTAATCAGGTAAAGCTTTTCTGCATTGACCTGAGAAAGAATCTGGCTTTTTACACAGTAAATCAGCCCCATACCTACACTGATGATGGGGTGACCATTTCTCAGATAACCTACATTCTTAACAATTATTATCCATACGTCAGTCATCCGTATCCCGGATCACTGAGCGATATTAACCGTGAAGCCGCTGCAGTTCAGTTTGCAGTCTGGTTTTTCAGCGATGGCGTTAATGCAAACACCATTACGGATGCAACCACTAAGACCCGTGCGCTTGCTATCATTGCTGATGCAAACGCGAATGCCGGAAGTGTGCTTCCTGTTAACACTCTTATTATTACACCTGCGACACAGAATGTAGCTGTAGGACAGGGAGTAACCTTTACCGTTGCTGCTTACGATGTGGCAGGACTTCCTCTCGCGGGAAGAACCATTCAGCTTTCAACTACCGCAGGAACTCTCAGTTCAGTTACTGTAGTAACCGGTGCCAACGGTATATCTCCTGTGGTTTCACTTTCGCAGGGTGCCGGAAATTCAGCAACCATAACCGCCACAGCAAACGTGTTTATTCCTCAGGGCACACGGTATGTTCATACCATCAGCCCGAATGACTATCAAAAATTAGTACTTGCCACACCAGGAGCTGCAGAAAGAACAGCAACTTCAGAGATTACCTGGTATAATTCACAGCCGGGTGTTTGCGATCTTAATGGTTATCAGACTTTCACACAGGGTGGCTGGAGCAGCCCGAATAAAAGCGGTCCGGGAACAATCCGCCAGGCATTCTTTAGTTCTGTTTTCCCAACCGGATTCACCATTGGCGGTGGTTCCAATAAAGCAACTTTTACCTCAGCAACAGCAGTCAGAGATTTCCTGCCTGCAGGAGGTACTGCCGGACAGCTTACTGGAACTACAGTTAATCCGCTAGGAAGCAATCCACTTATAGCAAGCGCAGGTGTTCTGGCAGGGCAGGTTGTTGCTGCTACCATGAACGTTTATTATAGTGAGGCCGGATATCTTGGTACTAACCCCACACCTATTGGTAATTTAGTATTTACAAGTGGCCCGTTCACAGGAATGAGTATATATGATTTCCTCACCCTTGCCAATCAGGCACTTAGTGGCGCAAATACCGGTTTTACTTATTCGCAGATTAGCGATGCGGCTACTTCAATTAATGAGAATTTTAACAGCGGTTCAGGTCATCAGGGCAACTTTACCTGTGCACCGACTGTTCTGCCTGCAAGTTTTGGCGATAAAGTCTGGTTTGATACAGATAAAGACGGAGTTCAGGATCCTGGAGAAAACGGAGTCTCTGGAGTAACTGTACGCTTATTTGATTGTGCAAATACTCAAATTGCAGTTACAACAACCAATGCTTCCGGAAATTATCTTTTCAGCAATCTGACACCGGGCAGTTATTATGTTCAGTTTGAACTCCCCTCCGGTCATGTATATACTCTTAAAGATCAGGGTGCTGATAACAATGCAGATTCTGATGTTGATGTTCTGACCGGAAAAACCATCTGTACCGATTTAGTGAGCGGTGAAAACGATATGAGCTGGGATGCAGGAATTCACCTTGCACCAAACGCATGTATTACCGCATGGACAGGAACACTCGGAACCACGAGTACGCTTTGCGAACACAATCCGGTAACCATAGATGTTAACGGAAGTGTCACAATTACCCCGGGTACCGGTGTCGGCAAGCTCCGCACCTCATGGGAAATCATTGCCCCTGCCGATCTGGTTACCAGCCCGGTTTATCAGACCACAAATCTGAACGGAAATTTTAATTTTACCATTACCGCCAACTGGCCTGGTGTACGCTCTTCAGATACAGAAGTAAGAGTGCGTTTCTCGGCAATTGTTCTTGACTGCGAAGATCATGTGCTTGGCACGGCAGTCACACGAGATATATACTGGACCCCGGCGGTCTGCGCACCTCCGCCTCCGGCAAGTGCAGATATACAGGTAGTTAAAACTTCCAATATATCCAGCGTTGTAAACGGTGAAAACATCATCTTTACCGTAACGGTAACCAATCTTGGCACCAACAATGCTTCCAACGTGGTTGTTGAAGACCTTCTGCCTGCCGGAATGAATTATGTGAGCCACACGGCAACCGCAGGCACCTACAGTGAAGTCAGCGGTCTCTGGACCATCCCTGCTCTTGCAAATGGTGCATCTGCCGCGCTTACTCTGACTGCTGAAGCAGATTTGCTTGCTAACGGTGGTCTTATTAATCTCGGACCTGCTACTGATTTCAACCTGTTTGTTCTGAATGACCTTAATCAGCCGTCATCGGATACCGAAGGTAAAGTAGCAGTAGGGCGCAATGCAACTGTGGCCGGTTACAGCGTTGGTGACAAACTTCCGATGGCTCCGTTTGGCGCGCAGGACGTACTAATTGTCGGCGGAAATCTGACGTATAACTCAGGAGCGGTATATAACGGAAATGTTGTTTATGGTGTTTCATCAAACCTTCCGATATATCCGGTCAGCACAACAGGCGGAACAGTATATCAGGGAACCCCGATTGATTTTGCGGCAGCGAGCGCTCACCTTAATACTTTAAGTGCCCAGCTTGCCTTCTATCCTCCGAACGGTTCAGTCACACTGCAGTTTGGCGGAATGTTCCTGCAAGGTGATGATCCTCAGCTTAACGTGTTTGCTGTAAATGCAGCAGATTTGGCTACTATTAACGATCTCCAGATACACGTTCCGAACGGATCAGTGGTTCTGGTAAATGTTACCGGAGGCAGCACAAGCTGGTCAGGTGGATTTGAGCTCTTCGGAACCGCAAGAAATAATGTTCTCTTTAATTTTTATAATATACCACAGCTTACCATTCAGGGTATAGATGTTACGGCATCAATCCTTGCTCCGACTACAAGTGTAAACTTTGTTACCGGAGTTCAGAATGGTCAGATGATTTGCTATAACTTAACCGGACAGGGACAGTTCAACATTGCTCCCTTCCAGGGTGTAGTGCCTCTTAATGAGCAGCTTATCAACATTGCATCATTAGTAAGCTCATTCCCTGCAGACCCTAACGCAGCAAATAACAGTTCATCAGTGCAGTTTACGGTCACAGACCTCCAGCAGACTGGCGGAACTCCGGGCGGCGGACAGTGGCAGCTTGTTTCAAGCATCGCAGTTCAGCAGACCGTTCTTACGCTTGCCAACACACAGTCTGGCGCAATTCTGGCTGGTACTGAAGGCGGAAAGATTTATATGTCAACTGATAACGGCGGAAGCTGGAACATCGTTAACCCGGATATGTCAGTTGGATATATATGGTCGCTAAAGGTTAACTCATCAGGCGCAATATTCGCAGCGACTGATGACGGTATATACCGCTCAACCAATAACGGTTCAACCTGGGCTCTGACTGAACTCGGAGGAAAAGACGTTAGATCACTGGATATCCTCGCAAACGGTGATATGCTTGCAGGAACCTGGGGCTTTGGTGTCTATAAGTCAACCGATAATGGTTCAACCTGGAATACCTCTAATGATGGTCTTATTGCACCTGCGGTACATGCTCTCACCCATACTGCAACGGCAGTGTTCGCGGGAACATTCCAGGGTGGTATCTTCAGAAGTCTGGACGGCGGAGCAACCTGGTCACCTATGGTTATTGAATATGAACATATCTGGTCAATGGGTGTTACCTCAACCGGCGTACTCTTTGCCGGAACCTACGGTCGCGGCCTCTTCTACTCTGTTAATAACGGAGATACCTGGCTGCCGGCAGTCGGAATGCCAAGTTCATTCATTTATGCAATTAGTGTTGATGTGAATGACAATGTATATGTAAGCACCTGGGCAGGCGGAGTTTACGCTGCTGACGGAAGTTCATTTAATGATGCTCCCGGCTTAGGCAACAGTCCACTCACATCATTCAACTGGACTCCGATCGGAATGCAGGGGTATGGTGTCAGCTCACTGCTTGCTAACCTTCAGACAGGCGCTCTGTATCTCGGAACCAGAGAAGGGCAGTTCTACCTGAACGATAGTCCGCTCGCGGTTAAAGAGTCAGCAGAAGATTATATACCGGCTGATTTTGCGCTTGAGCAAAACTATCCGAATCCGTTTAACCCGGAAACCAGAATCAGATTTGCTCTGCCGGTTAAGCAGAATGTAACACTGACGGTATATAACATACTCGGTCAGAAAGTGCGCACTCTTCTTGCACAGGAACTCGAAGCCGGAGTTTACAGCGTAAGCTTCCAGGCACAGGAACTCGCAAGTGGTGTGTATATCTACAGACTGCAGACAGATAAAGCTACTCTGACGAAGAAAATGGTTCTTCAGAAATAAGCGGGCTTACAACCTACTTACAAGGGCTGCTTAACTCAGGTTAGGCAGCCCTTTTTTATTTATGAGCACTATTTTTATTTATACTGAGTATTTTTTTATGTAACATTTACTCCGCATTGGCCCGCGGATTAAACGGATGCTAAAGCAGCACGGATTAAAATGGATCAGAAAAGTTTCCCGCTGATTACGCAGATTAACGCAGAATTGATTAGAGATTCTTCCTGACTTCTGTCAAAATCTGACCAAATCCAAAAAAACTGTGAATACGCTCTAAAACGCAGATTTTCTCAAAATTTGTCATACCAATTTTTGAGTGCAAATTTTGTTTTAACTCTTACATTTTGATTTAATTTCAGGGTTTGAATCAAAGATTTCATTAAAAATACCGCACCAATTGGCCTAAGTCGGGACTCCGCATTGGCCCGCGGATTAAACGGATGCTAAAGCAGCACGGATTAAAATGGATCAGAAAAGTTTCCCGCTGATTACGCAGATTAACGCAGAATTGATTAGAGATTCTTTGCGGCTTAACGTCTTTGCGCGAACTTTTGCTGAACTAAGGTAAACAGAGTCAGGCGGATGTTGGAACATGTACAATCAAAAAATATTAATTCTTAATTTTTAACTTTTAATTAAAATTTTACGCCGTACCAAACCACTCCCGGATATATCTTTACTGCCGGTGAGGGGAGACGATAAAAGCCAATTATCTTCTGCACTGCAAGGAGGTATTCATTCTGAATCTGAAGCGCATCCAGATTCCAGTCTAATGCCAGGAAGAACTCATGATGTCCCCCCTCCGGTGCATCAAGCTGCTTCACACTGTGACCGACGGCAAGGTTTAGATATGGTGACCAGTAGGGTTTTGCTTCCTGCGGCAGGAGATTGTATATATCAATGCTCATCCAGTCGTATGTGCTTTCGTAGTCATCAAATATTACTGAATGTGAGTTGTTGCGGAACCGTTCAGAGGGGGAGAAGCTCATCTTAAAGCGGAAATTCCGAAAAGGAGGATATTCTTCTTCAATCAGCGGATAAGCAGCACCCAGAGTGTTTGCGACAAAATCTCCCCAGCTAAATCCCCATTGACGCGAAAAGCCGTCTTTAATTTCGATATAGGTCTGATACGAAAATGCCAGAGATGACCCAAGCAAGAGAGAGGTATTGCGTGAGAAGCCGGACCACTGAAATAATCCTGAATACACCTGAGAAGCCATATATGGAAAGAAGAAATGACCGAATTTGTCTGAGCCGAGTGCATAGGTCCAGTCTTCCTGCCAGTTAAAGTGAAAATCGGATTTCTCCCCTTTCCACCAGAGATTCGTGTTAAGGGCGTGACCATACACAAATCCTCCGGCAGTGATCACCCCGATTCCTCCGGCCCGGTACCAGTTGACAGCGGAAGTGTCCTGTGCAGTGCTTTGCTGCGTCATGAAACTCAGTATGATAACAAGGCGGAATAGTGTATGATTCATTGTATCTGAAAAAAAAGTATTATTTTGGCTAAGCTCAAATTAAGAATGAAAGCCAAGAAAGAAAAAGAAATGTGGTATTGCAACAGCCAGCCCATTTGCCCGCAGATTTAACGGATGCTAAAGTATAACGAATTTCCGCCAATCGGAAGATGCTCGCACACTTTCATACTTCATAATTCAAACTTCATAATTCATTTGAACTCTATTTGCCTCGGTTTTGTTAGATTTTTAGTGTAAATACGTGAGTTGTGATTAAGGTTTTATTTTTTTTTCTTCTCCTCCTGTCTTTCCCGCTTATGCCGGTTGAGACTGCCTCAGGTTTGGTACATGGCCGTGTGGCTGATGCCGAAACCGG
>JADLAF010000124.1 GCA_020848375.1 Ignavibacteriaceae bacterium | reverse complement strand
TTGATGAGATTCTCACCGAAAATGAGCGGCTCAGGAAACAGCTTGATGAGGCGATGCACAAGTTGGGCGAATACCGGAAAATGGAAAAGAGTCTGCAGGAAACAGTTGTCCGTGTGCAGGAAAACTCACAGCGTGCGCTTGAGTCAACGCGCAAACAGGCCTCCATCATAATGAAAGAAGCTGAGATTAAAGCCAACCAAATGGTTGAGCGCGCAAGAGAGACGGCGAATGAAATCCGAAACTCAATTATCCATCTCCGTGAAGAACGCGACCTGATTGTTTCTCGCCTGAAGGCAATTGTTTCCTCTCAGGCCAGTCTGCTTGATCTGAAAGTTGAAAAAGCCGGAGAAGAAGTAAAGTTTGAAAGAAAAACTTCACCGACCCGACAGATAGAAATTAATATAGACGATTTACTCGATAAACTTTTATGAAACCCCTTTCACAAAAATTAACTGATACACTTGAGGTAATCAAAAAACGCAGCAATGAAGTGTTTCCGGTTGGAATCATTCTGGGGACCGGTCTGGGCGGTTTGGTGAAGGAAATCTCTGTTGAACATGAAATTGATTATGCTGAACTTCCGCATTTTCCTCTTTCAACGGTTGAGTCTCACAAAGGAAAACTGATACTTGGTAAACTCGGCAGTCGGAGTGTTGTTGCCATGCAGGGAAGATTCCATTATTATGAGGGATATTCCATGCAGCAGATTACCTATCCGGTCAGAGTAATGAAGCGCCTTGGGGTCGAAAATCTTCTGGTGTCAAACGCCTGCGGCGGAATGAATCCGCAGTATCGCAGAGGTGATATCATGGTGATGAATGATCATATCAATCTGCTCGGTGACAATCCTCTTATTGGTCCAAACGAAGATGACTTTGGTCCTCGTTTCCCTGATATGAGTGAGCCCTATTCGCAAAAGCTTATTGCTCTTGCTGAAGAAGTAGCACTTGAAAATAAAATAAACCTGCACAAGGGAGTATACGTGGCAGTATCAGGGCCAAATCTTGAGACTCGCGCCGAGTACCGCTTCCTGCGGGCTATAGGTGCGGATGTAGTTGGCATGTCAACCGTGCCTGAAAATATTGTTGCAAATCATTCCGGTATTAAAGTCCTCGGGCTGAGCATCATCACTGATGAATGCTTCCCTGAGTCTCTTCAGCCGGTACATCTTGAGGATGTAATTGCGGCAGCAATGAGTGCAGAGCCGAAGATGACTCTGATCATGAAGGAAGTAATAAGGCGGCTCTGATGGACAACAAACTGGTTTCTTACGCGGCTCCTGTTTTTCTTTCTTCACTGATGTTCTTTTCGAACTTCATGGATACGGATATATTCCGCATGGGAGAAAACAATTTTGCGATCTGGTTTGTAATATCCGTGTTTTGTTTTGTTTCCGGATGGTTCATTAATAAGACGTTTAACTGGCAGCGCGGCGGAAAGCTGCTCTTCGGGCTTATTGTTGCAACCACATTCGCGAGCAACATCCTGGTAATCTGGTTCAGCGAATATTTCACATCCGGCGGTCTGATGAGTGAAAATATCATTCTTTTCAGTCTGCGGAATGTGTTTCTCGGTTCCATGGGGTTCTTTGGCATGAGTGTTTCTGAAGTGCTCCGTATGGAATCTGACATGCGCATCACCCGTGAAAAGCTCAAGATTTACGAAACCACTATAAAAGATGTTAAAAAAGAGTCTGAGTTGATTATAAAAGATGCAGAAATAAAAGCATACAAGATTACCGCTGAGGCAGAACTTATTGTAAAGAGCGCCGAACTGAAAAAAGAACGGATTGAAAAAGAGCTCAGAGAATTTATCCAGATTGAAAAAGAATTAATCAAAAAATACGAAGGTAATAGTTAAAGGTTCCCGTTCCTCTATGTTTAAGCAAAATCCTGATAAAATATCCTATCCTCAGATCGAAAAGCAGATAAGCGAATTTTGGAAGAAAAATCTGATTTTCGAAAAAAGCATAACTGAAAGAAGTGATAAGAAGTCATATACATTCTACGAAGGTCCGCCCACTGCTAACGGCAAGCCGGGCATTCACCATGTTATGGCTCGTTCGCTTAAGGATATAATCTGCCGTTACAAAACACTGCGCGGTTATCAGGTACATAGAAAAGCCGGATGGGATACACATGGTCTTCCTGTAGAGATTGAGGTTGAAAAAACTCTCGGCATAAAAAGCAAAGACCAGATACCTGCCTTCGGTGTAGATAAATATAATGCTGCCTGCCGTGAGTCCGTTTTTACCTATAAAGATTTATGGGAAAAAATGACCGAGCGGATGGGGTATTGGATTGACCTTGACGATGCATATATCACCTGTACGAATGAATATATCGAATCAGTCTGGTGGTCTCTGAAGACCCTTTTTGACAAAGGACTGATATACAAAGATTATAAAATAGTGCCGCAGTGCCCCCGTTCTGAAACTGTGCTCTCATCACATGAACTGGCACTTGGTTACAAGATGACCAAAGACCCGTCAGTCTATGCACTCTTTAAGATGAACGAGAATGATGAATATATAAGGGTCTGGACAACTACGCCCTGGACTCTGATATCAAACGTGGCGCTTGCCTTTGGCGCTGAGGTGGATTATGTAAAGATTCTGCATAAAGATAAGAAGATTATCCTTGCTAAGGCGCGCCTTTCAGTGCTTGACGGTGAGTATGAAGTGCTTGAAGAGTTTAAGGGCTCTTCTATGGAGTATAAAGAGTACGAACAACTTCTGCCATATATACCGGCGCAGAAAAAAGCGTTTTACATTGTCCTCGGAGACTTTGTGAGCACAGGGGATGGTACCGGTATTGTGCATATTGCACCGGCTTTCGGCGCTGATGACTATGAAATTTCAAAGAAATACGGTCTGCCGATGATGCAGCCGGTACGGCCAAACGGCACGTTTAACCATGAAGTGCCTGAGTTTGAAGGGGTGTTCTTTAAGGACGCGGATAATGGTATCCTAAAGAAAATGAGAGCGGAAGGAAAGCTTTACAAAAAAGAAACTATTGAACACTCATACCCCTTTAGCTGGCGGTTTGATGATGTTCCGGTTCTTTATTATGCTAGAGAATCCTGGTTCATAAGAACAACCTCCGTTGCCGACAGGATGGTTGAACTGAACGCAACCATTAACTGGTATCCGCCTGAAACAGGAAGCGGAAGATTCGGCAACTGGCTTGGTGAGAATAAGGACTGGGCCCTTTCACGTGACCGGTTCTGGGCCACACCTCTGCCTATCTGGCTGAATGAGGACGGTGATATGGTTGTAGTCGGAAGTATTGAGGAACTGAAAAAGGGCTTTATATACGCCGGCGAGACAAAGATTCCAGTCAGTGATGTTAAAGAGATTGACCTCCACAAGCCGTTTATTGATACTGTGTTTTTCGAGAAGAACGGAAAGATCTATAAGAGAACTCCGGAACTGATTGACGTATGGTATGATTCGGGCGCTATGCCCTTTGCTCAGTACCACTATCCGTTTGAAAACAAGGAGTGGTTTGAAAGCAATTTTCCTGCTGATTATATATCCGAAGGAATTGACCAGACGCGCGGATGGTTTTACACTCTGCATGCTATCTCAACCATGCTTTTTGACAAGGTTGCATATAGAAATGTACTGGTAAATGATTTAATTTTGGACAAAGAGGGGCGCAAGATGTCAAAATCAAAGGGCAATACGGTTGATCCGTTTATGCTCTTTGACAGATATGGTGCCGATGCCACACGGTGGTATCTTATAATAAACAGTCCGCCATGGAAACCCACTCTGTTTAACGAAGATGACCTGGCAGAAAATCAGCGCAAGTTTTTTGGTACACTGATGAATACCTATTCCTTCTTCGTTATGTACGCAAATATCGATTCGTTTACATTTGCCGAAGAACTTATTCCGTATGAAGAAAGACCTGAAACTGACAGATGGATAATTTCAAAGCTCAACACGGTAACTGAAGAATACCTGCGTTTGATGGACGAGTATGATATAACAAAAGCGGCAAGGTTAATTTCAAATTTTACCATTGACCAGGTTTCAAACTGGTATGTACGCCGCTCCCGCCGCCGTTTCTGGAAATCAGAGATGAATCGGAATAAGCTTTCAGCATATCAGACCTTATATGAAGTCCTGGAAAGAATTACCAAACTGACAGCGCCAATAACGCCGTTTATTTCCGAGGATATATACCAGAGCTTAAACAGTGTTACGGGGCATGAAAAATATGAATCGGTTCATTTGGCTTTATTTGAAGAACCGTCTTATTTTGACCGTGCGCTTGAAGATAAAATGGAAACAGCCCAGCAGGTAGTTTCTATGACCCGGGGTATGCGGGCAAAACTGAATCTGAAGATTCGCCAGCCGCTCAGAAAACTGATGGTTGCCGTTGACCCTTCAAAAGCAGACGCTCTTCGGACCATGGAAGAGGTGGTTCTTGAGGAGCTTAACATAAAAGAATTGCAGATTCTTTCTGATGATTCCGGTATTGTAAGTAAATCAGCCAAGCCGAACTTTAAGGCAATAGGGCCGAGATTCGGTAAACAGGTGAATCAGGTCGCCGGTATGATTAAAGAGCTGCCCGCTGATCAGGTTGCAAAACTTGATAAAGGAGAAAGTATTGAACTTTCACTAAACGGTGAGCCGGTAACAATAACGCCTGCTGATGTTGAAATTGTCAGCTCGGATATTAAAGGATGGTCTGTAGAGTCTGATAACGGCATCACAGTGGCGCTTGACACAGAGCTTAATGATGATCTGATCGCGGAAGGATTTTCACGCGAGTTTGTTAACCGTGTGCAGAACATGAGAAAAGATGCCGGTCTTGAAGTAACTGACCGTATCCGGATTTTATATACCGCAGACGAGCAGTTAAAGAAAGCAATTGAGCAGTTTAAGGATACAATCGCTTCAGAAACACTGGCCTCAGAAGTGATGACCGGTACAGAAAACGGCAGCGGATACCGTCAGTCGTGGGTTATTGATAAACTCACAACAGAAATTGAAATAGTAAAAATTTAATACATAAGGCGGTTGTTCTATATATACAGTCGCCGGTTCATTCATTCATTCATTCATTCATAATTAATAAACGGAGTTTGACATGGCTAAGAAAGCAGCTTCCTCCACAGAGACAGTAAAATCCAAATCATCAAAAAGTCCTAAAAGGGCTGAGGTGAAAAAACCATCCGCGGCAAAAGCCGCAAAGGCGGCTGCAAAACCGCCAAAGGTTAAAAAAACAGCGGAAGATATCGTCCCGAAGAAGAGTGCTGTGACTAAAGCCGTGGCTGAAAAAGCTAAAGGTTCAAAGACAGAAATGAAAGAAACAAAGAAAGAAGTTAAAGAAACAAAGAAGAAAACCGCGGATTCGGCTGAAAAACCAAAGACTGCAAGAGCTTCAAAAAAAGCTGCTGAGCCGAAAGAGGCAAAGAAAACAGAAATAAAAACTGTTTCTGTTGCACCGCCGGCAAAAGCAGAACCGAATAAACCGGAAGTACCCCCAAAGCGCCCTATCGTACTGACAAAGAAATACGATAAGGATGACCTTGAACATTTCCGGAGAATTATTCTGGACAAACGTGCTGAGATCGTGCGTCAGATTCAGAATCTGCAGGAACAGATGAAAGACCCCACAACGGGCGAATATATAAACGAGAATTCCCCCTATTCACTGCACATGGCAGAGCAGGGAACCGATGCGATGGAGCGGGAGAAGACGTACTTATATATACAGCGCGAAACAAAGTTCTTAACCTATCTGGATGATGCTCTGGAAAGAATTGATGCCGGCACCTACGGTGTCTGTATTGAGTGCATTGATGAGCCAAAGAACCTGTGCCCAACCTGCCCGCTTATTTCTAAGCAGCGTCTTGAGGCAGTGCCTCACAGCAAACTCTGCGTTGAAATTAAGAAACTGCAGGAAAAGACAAGAAGATAAGAACAAAGTAAGGGTTACTTCAGCGTTTGCGTGTATTATATCTGACATTAGTTACAGTTCTCATTGACCAGGCGACCAAGTTAGCGGTTAAAGGGTTTAAAATACCTTTCCTTAATTACGAATACTTTGGTATGTATCACGGGCAGTCTATTCCTGTTATAGGAGACTTCTTTATGCTTACCTTTGTTGAAAATCCGGGAATGGCTTTCGGTATTGATCTTAACTCAACTGCCAAGCCGTGGATATCCATCTTCTCGGTTGTGGCCAGTATCGGGCTTTTTTTTTACCTCTACTCGGTAAGGAAACAAAGTCGGAGTATGAGAATAGCGCTCGCGCTTATACTCGGCGGAGCAATAGGAAATCTTATTGACCGCTGCTTTTATGGTGTCTTTTACGGATACGCTCCTGTGTTGTACGGAAAAGTGGTTGACTTCTTCAATTTTGATTTTATTGATGTTACTCTGTTTGGTCAGACCTACGACCGCTTTCCTATATTCAACATAGCCGATGCTGCTGTGTCAGTCGGAGTGTTTATGCTCCTTGTATTTTATAAGCAGCATCAGGAAGAACTTGAACTGAGGGATGAGGCGATTAAAATTTTACAAGAGGCGCATTCAGCCAGTGACTCCGGCACTGAAGAAGCACCTGAGAACAGCTACTTTGACGGAGAAATCAGGGAAGATTTAAAAGAAATCAATCCAGGAATAAGTTATGGTAATCCTGACCGCGAAGGCCGCGGTGAAATAGTAATACCGACCACCTCTGATACAATAGAAGTTGTGAAGCCGCAAAATGGCGAATCTGATTACAGAAAAGATATTCAGATTTAACCTCCCAGACGGAAAGAAAAAAGAAAGAATAGATCTTTTTCTTGCGAACTCTATTGAGAACGCTACCCGTACCCGTATTCAGAAGCTGATAGAGGCAGGGTATGTAACAGTCAATGCTAAGGTTATCAAATCCAATTACAAAGTGGCACCCCGCGACTATATTGAAGTCTGCATTCCGGTTTCCCCGCGTCCTGAATTCCCCGAACCGGAGGATATACCCATAGAAATAGTTTATGAAGATGAATATATCGTTATTGTAAACAAAGGTCCGGGCATGGCGGTGCATCCTTCGCTGGGCAACTACAGCGGAACTCTGGTACATGCACTGCTGCATCATACCCAAAAACTGAGTGCTGCAAACACACCGGGAAGACCCGGCATTGTTCACCGGATTGATAAGGATACCAGCGGACTGGTAATTGTAGCAAAAGATAACTACACTCACTCTCACCTTGCTGCTCAATTCAGCCGCCACACCATTGACCGCGAATATCAGGCGATAGTATGGGGGCTGCCTGAAGCTGACTCCGGCACCATTGACACGTATATATGCCGAAGTAAAAAAGACAGGAAGAAGTTTACCACCTCAGTTGATGAAGGCAAGAGGGCGATTACTTTTTACGAAGTGCTTCAGCGGTTTGAGTTTGCTTCATTAGTTAAATTAAAACTAAAAACCGGCCGCACGCACCAGATCAGGGTGCACATGGCTCACATCGGGCACCCGGTTTTTGGAGATGCGTTTTACGGAGGAAGAGCAGTTATCTACGGCTCGCAGCTTCCTAAAATTAAACAACGTGTGGCCAATCTTCTTGAAGCAGTTCAAAGGCAGGCCCTTCATGCAAAAACTCTCGGATTTATTCACCCTGTTACTAAAGAACATCTGATACTAAACTCCGGACTACCGAAGGATATGCAGTTCCTTCTGGATGAAATATCATCAACCTATAAAGAAGACTATGATACAAATATATAATACCCTGACACGAAATAAGGAAGAATTCCGCCCCATTACTCCGGGAGAGGTTAAGTTCTATGTTTGCGGTCCTACTGTCTATGATTATTTTCATGTCGGCAACGGACGTTCATTTATAAACGCTGATTTTATCAGGCGCTACCTTGAGTACCGCGGACTTAAAGTTACCTTCATTATGAATGTAACTGACGTGGATGATAAGATCATAAGAAAAGCAAATGCTGAAGGAGTGGAGTCATCAGTTATTGCGGCTAAATA
>JADLAF010000123.1 GCA_020848375.1 Ignavibacteriaceae bacterium | reverse complement strand
TGCTTGTCGGCGCTGCCATGCCGGGGGTGCTGATTGAAACCGGGTTCGTAAGCAACGACCGTGACGCAGCATATATCCGCAGTGAAGAGGGGCAGAATGACATCGCCTCTTCCATTCTGGATGCGGTAAAATCCTTCAAAGTCTATTACGAACGGGAGATGAAAGAGGAATAAAATAATTGAGAGTGGAGAATGGATAAGGGATAATTGTGAATTGTGAATTGTGAATTAAAAATTAAATTTACACTCTCTATTGCCCCGGCTTTTTGTATTTATTTATATCTTATCGGCGATACTTTGCGTTAAAAATTTCTTGCTTCGTGCCTGTTAGCAGACAAGCACCAAGAAATTCCGAAAATGGGACAATTAAGTTATATTCGAAATTTGTTGAACCCCGCTTGCGGGGTGACCAATTAATAGAAATCGAATTTAACCATACCCGCCCTGAACCCGCGGAGCGGGTGACCCATTAATAACTGCAAACGTGTATGTCTAACCAAACCCATTGAATCCTTTTCGGGGCGACCAAATTTAGTACCGCAAAGTCAAAATCATTCCCTTAAGTAATAAAAATAGGCCGCAATTTCCCCTGATTGCGGCCTAATTGATTTGCCAATCTAAGTGATCGGGTCTGTATTATTTAACAAGACTCATCTTCATGGTTTTACTGAAGTCTCCTGAACGAAGACGATATATATACATACCGCTGGAAAGTCCGGAAGCATCAAAAGAAACCTGATGATATCCTGCTTCTCTTGTGCCGTTTATGAGAGTTGCAACCTCTCTTCCAACCAGGTCATACACTTTCAGTTCTGTATGTCCAGATTTTGGAAGCTGGAATTGAATCATCGTTGACGGATTAAATGGATTTGGATAATTCTGTTTTAAGCTATAGTCATTGGGTATAGTTGAATTATCCATTATCCCTGTAACTGTTGAATTGACCGCAAAGCTGCGAACACCATTATAAACGAAGTTGTAAACGGAGTCCGTCTTCATGTCAACTTCTGTGTTGTTTGACATATCCTTTAAGGTAATCCTTATTGAATCAGGAAGCTGCTGTATTTGGCTTCTGTCCCATGATAATCTGGTTTCTGCATTCTCAGAACTTTCAACCTTGAATACCCAGCTTGCTTCACCGACAGAGCGGAAATCACGGGCATATCTGCTTCCCAACATTTGAGGATAGGTGCTGCCTGAGTTTTCAAAATATAATTCAAGAAAGTTACTTCCCGGATTACGCGGAGGGCGGGGTGCGTCAAACTCTGCATCGAATCCAACGGTTGCATTTTCTTTTGCCCCAATGACAGCCGTTTTATCTGAGAGCAGTCCTGATGTCAGTTCCAATGCCATCTCCCAATTATTCTCAGTTACGGCTATCGGAGTGCTCACCGGTATCTGAGCTGGAAGCGGCTTTTGAATTAAAGATACTCCATCTGTTAAAACTCCTATCCAGTAACCCTTGAAGAGATTCAGGATATTCGCAGATGCATATCCGCTGCCATCGTAACCATAAAGTGTGTTGCTGATTAAGTTATTACTGACGGCTTCATCAAACGTGTACTGAAAGCCGTTTTTTACAAATGATAATGTTGTCTTACTGATATCTCTTACATATTTATTTCCGATAAGGTTAAATCCCGGCTGCAATGTCTGAACTGTGCTATCAGCTTCAACGGCTTCACCGGTTACATCCCAGTTTCCACCAGATAATACTCCGAGCCAATACCCCTTGCCAAAGGAAATTAGTTCAGGCGTCCGGTATCCTTCATTTTGCCTGAATTCCCACATATAGAATGGGTTTGCTCCAAAGTCATCTGCTAAAAGTGCATTCGGAGTAATTTCGCCTGCATTGAGCGGTGTGCTGATTAATGACCAGCCGGCAGGTGCAGGAGTCGCCAGACTGTCACCAACAACCGTAAAATTAGAATTGCTGATTATTTCAGAAGCATTTCCCAATGAGTCTCTTGTAATTATCTTAACCAGATAATTGTGGTTCAGATATTCAGCAGGCACATTCCATAATGTATTCTGATTATCACCAATCTGCCTGAGGATGGCAAAATTACTTCCGCTGTTATCTGAGGTATAAATATATACACTGTCAACACCTGTACCGTCAGCATGTAACCAACTGATTGTTTTATCAGAATTACTCCGGAAAATTTCATTGCCATCAGGATATAAATCCGATAGCGCCGGAGATGTACTATCCCCGATTATCAGCATGAAATTGCGGGCTGTTGTTCCGGTGTTATAATATTTGTAGTTTGTCCGGTGCTTAAGATTGACACGTTCTCCTGTCAGCATATCAGTTAGATATTTTCCATATCCAACCGGTATTCTATCCTGCTCAAAATTGATTGTAACTGTGTCGTTTGTAACATTCGTTTCAACAGAGAAATACCACCGGTGAACCGCATCAGCAAGATCCGCATCAGACTTTATATCTTTTGCAAATTTACTTCCGACTATCGGATTCCAGTCAGGATGATAAAAGTATGCAGATACATAATTACCCGGTGCAAACGGCGGTTCCGGGGTGTCATACACTGCATCAAAACCATCAGTTGCTGCCTCTGCAACTCCGGCAAAATTTTCTAAATCTGCAACACCGGCAATCGTTGGTTTAATTGCCATTTTCCAAATTGTTGTTGTATCACCGGTTACAGGATTATTATCGAACAATTTTAATCTATAAGTACCAGAGTCACTGCCGACATAAAGATAGTTATCCAATTGACTGAAACTACGCGCCATACCATTGATTCCGTCATTTTTTTGCAGCCACGTTAAGCCTTTGTCCGATGAATAATATACTCCGGCTGACAATGCAGCAAAGATCAAATTATTTGTTGTTGCAATCATACCATGACCGCCACCGGTAGGTATCGTTGCTATCTGATTCCATGTTGAACCATTATCTGTACTCCGAACTACCTTTCCAGAGTTATACGTGAAATAAACTAATGAGTTGCCTGAGTACACAATATGTGCAGGGTTGTCGTCTCCTGATGTTGCATGAATTTTCACCCATGTTTCCCCTTCATCCGTAGATTTATAAACACCCCCGTTCCAGTCGCCCCCTGCTGTAAGTGCAGCATAGATATTTCCCAAGTTGTCCTTACAGAGACTCCAAAAATCAACACTTGATGAAATTTTCTGATTCCATTGATTAGTTGCAAATGAGAATTTATAGAGTCCTCTCATACTACCGCCATAATTCATTATGACTGAGTTTGGGGTTGTTATCATAATACTTGATGCTGTGCCAAACCCGGTGCCAAAGGTATTGTTCCAGGTCAAACCTGCATCAGTTGAACGATAGACCCCTTCATCTAAAGACCCGACAAAAATATTATTACCGTAAACTGCATACCCGCCGCCTGTGTTATGTCCCGAACGCGGTGGAGGATTATAAGATGTTTCCACCCAGTTTGATCCGCCGTCAGTACTTTTTGATACACCGATATATTTTACTAAGAAGCGATTCCCGTTATTATCTGCAAAGATTCCCTTTGAGGGTGAAGGATAAAATAGTGTCCAATTTTCATTTTGAACTGTATAAGGTTTCTCAAGTTCATAAAGTGATGAAACCTCCTGATCCGAAAGTGCTCTGTTATAAATGCGAATGTCATCAAGAATTCCTTTCATCCACTCGCCTCCCTCGTTGTTCCAACCTATTGTAACGCCAACATTCTGGTCAATCATGGGGATTGTGAAAGTATT
>JADLAF010000122.1 GCA_020848375.1 Ignavibacteriaceae bacterium | reverse complement strand
ATACCGCGTACATAGTCGGTAACGCGGGAGGAACTGTTAACCCCGTTTGCAAAAACCGAATCACCATATTTGCCTGACAACGCAAATCCCGCCGAAAAAATGAGTGACTTGCCCTGATACGTCGCTCCCGTACTCCCGTTTATATTTACATCAGCTATAATGCCGTCATGCGCAAATGGCAGGACTATATCACCAACGGTAATATACTGGACCGCGGGTATGGTATCCGATCCGGTGAACTGGGCATAAATATTGGATGCGGTAAAAAAAAGAGCTGAAAGCAGAAGATATTTCATGAGATTTCTCTCCGTATTGTTGTTAATTCCGAGAGCTGAAAAAAAATCTTCAAGTTCTCATAAGAAACATACGAACATGCCGTCTGAAAAGCCATACCAAACCAGCCCGGGCCAGTCTTACCCGGGCTGAAAAAAGTATGGTTAACTGCCCCTATCTTTTCCGTGGATAGCGGTGAACCACGGCACAAAAACTCCTCCCGAATGTCTATATTTATTGTTTAGATTTCATAAAATCCGGATTTTATATTCTTATGCAGATCAGCACCAGTCAGCAGCTTTTTGAGAAAGCCCAGACCCTCATTCCCGGCGGAGTAAACTCCCCCGTCCGCGCCTTTAAGTCAGTCGGCGGCACCCCCGTTTTCTTTGCCTCCGGCAGCGGCTCCCGGGTTACGGATGTTGACGGCAACAGCTATCTGGACTACATCGGGAGCTGGGGGCCTCATCTTTTCGGTCACAACCCGCAGTTTATAAAATCAGCTATTCTTGCCCAGCTCGAAAAGGGCGTTTCCTTTGGTGCCCCTTGCGGACTTGAAGTTGAAATGGCAGAGCTTATTACGTCTCTGGTTCCATCAGTGGAAATGGTGCGAATGGTTAACAGCGGGACTGAAGCAACCATGTCAGCCGTGCGTGCAGCACGCGGATTCACCGGCCGCGACAAGTTCATCAAATTTGAGGGTTGCTACCACGGTCACGGTGACTATTTTCTCATCAAAGCCGGCTCCGGTGCACTAACCCTTGGTGTTCCGACCAGCCCCGGTGTGACCAAAGGAAATGCTGCCGACACTCTGCTTGCAACCTATAACAATCTGGCCGAGGTTCAGGAACTGGCAGAAAAATATAAGGGAGAGATTGCCGCAATTATCATTGAACCGGTAGTCGGCAACATGGGTACGGTGCTTCCGACAAAGGAATTTATGAACGGACTCCGCCAACTCTGTACAAAAGAGGGTATCGTTCTTATTTTTGATGAAGTAATGACCGGATTCCGACTTGCAAAAGGAGGCGCTCAGGAAGTTTTTGGCATCACGCCCGATATGTCGGTATTCGGAAAAATCATTGGCGGTGGACTTCCCGTTGGTGCTTATGGCGGAAAAAAAGAAATTATGATGAAGGTAGCCCCGGCAGGTCCGGTTTATCAGGCGGGCACACTCAGCGGTAACCCACTGGCCATGGCAGCGGGGCTGGCAGCGCTCCGATATATACAGCAGAATCCGGCTATCTATACACGTCTTGAAGAACTGACCGCGCGTCTTCAGCATGGTCTTGCAGCAGCAGCTCAATCAGTGGGAAAGAACTACACCATTAACCGTATCGGATCAATGATCAGTATGTTCTTTTCTGAACAGCCGGTTACTGATTTTGCATCAGCCGTTACTTCTGATACTGCTCTCTACGGAAAATTTTTCCACGGAATGCTAGATGAGGGACATTACCTGCCCCCCGCACAATTTGAAGCATGGTTTGTTTCCACGGCTCATACCGAAGCCAATATTGATGAAACCATAGCAGCAGCAAAACGGGTTATGCAAAAGATTGTCTGATGCCATGATTAGCAGAAGTCTGTCACCGAACCGTTCTGGTATATATATAAATTTTTACAATCATTTAACCGATAGGGAGTAGCTTTGGCAGTCGTTTATTCAGATTTTACCGATGCTGACCTGATGCAAAAGATAGCCCAGTCAGACTCACGGGCTCTCGAGGCATTGTATAACCGTTATTCATCAATCCTTTACACGCTGATCAAAAAGATCGTTGGAGATCAGGCGCTGGCTGAATCAGTTCTCGTTGAGGTGTACGTCCTCATTTGGACCAAGATCGGCTTCTATCACAAGGAAAGCAGCAACGCATACTGCTGGCTGATTAACCTCGCGCGGAACAAAGCGGTTGACACCCTGCGCCGCCAGAAGCCGGATCAGTTTGAAAATTATGAATATACGGATGACTATGAAAACTACTTCATCATCCCCCGTCTTTCACCTGAGATTGACCAGCTTGATCTGGCAACCGCTCTTCAGATCAAGGGCAGCATAGAAGAAGCACTGCATAAACTAACCGATGCTCAGCAGTATGTTATTTATCTTGCTTACTACGAGGGTCTCACACAGGATGAAATAGCCGCCAAACTGAAAATCCCCGTGCAGACGGTTAAGTCAAAAATTATTATAGCACTTACAAACCTGAAGGATAATCTTCTGAAAGGAGGGGAATAAGCCGTGTCAGATCAGGAAAAATACAATGCTTATATACACGCTTACGCACTCGGCTGTCTTGACAAAGATGAGTTCATTGAACTGACTGAATACCTTGAAGGGAGCAGTGACTTCAACTGGGTTGAGCTTGGTGAGTTTCAAAATCTCGCAGCGCTTCTTCCCTCGTTTTTACAGTTGGAAGCTGCTGCGCCTTCAGTTAAAAATAAAGTTGCACAGCGGCTTTATCGTCTGAAAGAAGAAAAGAAACTGGCCCAGGAACCTCAGCCGCCCAAGCCGGCAGCTCAGGCAGCCCCATCACCTGCTGTTACTTCTTTTATTCCTAAACCAGCACCGGTTTTTGAAGCACCTCCGCGCCACCGTTCAGAGTCAGGCACAGAACGCCCCACTCAGCGGACTCAGGTAGAAATGAGAAGTTCAGAACCTGGTTCAGAACGGCCAATTGAGCCACCGGCAGAAAATTTGCGTACTGAAATTCCGCAGCTCCGCCTGCCAGGCGATCAGCAGGAAGAACCGGGAAGTGGCGGACTGCATTTAAATATGGATGCAATCGAAGAACACGTTCACGAAGCTGAAGAACAGCAGCCGGTCTATCAGCCGGAACCTGAGCAGCAATTACAGCATGATGCAAATGAATTCATTCAGCATCAGGATGAAAATGGTAAGCAGCAGCAAATTCATTCAACGCCATTACTTATACAACAGACTGAATCTCCTGCTGCCTCTTCTGATCAGCCGATCATTATTAAGAAAGGTGTTCCTACTTCATTCTTCATTCTGATTGTGCTCCTTCTTGCAGGTGGTATATATACCATTTACTATCTGCTTGATCAGAAAATCACGTCACTCAAAAACAGTGTGCCCTCTGAAATTACCCGAATTACCGCGGAGTATGACGCAAAACTTGTGCAGCTTGACCGTCAGCAGCAAGTGCTTACACTCCTCGGTCAGTCCGATGTACTTTTTATTAAATTAACACCAGGCACCGGAAGCAATGCTTACGGAAAATTGATTGTAAGCCCTTCCCTGCGACAGGGACATCTCATCATGAATGATCTTCGCATTATTCCGCCACAGGATCAGAAGGTCTATCAGCTCTGGGTCAAAGGTGTTCGTTCAAACATGTTCGTCAGCATCGAGGTCTCATCCAGTTCAACCGGATATATACCAGTGAGTTTTGCCGGCGATCTTGCAAAGGAGAAAAACCTTACATTTTTAATTACCCGCGAATCTGTCGGTTCAACGCCATCGGCTCCGTCAAAGGAAGTTGAACTGAGCGGAAGTATTAGAAATAGTAATTAGCATTATCTAATTAGTAATTAGAAGTTAGTAATTAGTAATGTTTTCAACCCCGGAGTCTGATCCGTCTGCAATCTCCGGAAGAATTCGTGCAAAGGCACGAAGAATTAATAAACAAAGTTACCGGTTTACTAATTACTCATTACT
>JADLAF010000121.1 GCA_020848375.1 Ignavibacteriaceae bacterium | reverse complement strand
TCAATGCTTTGCTCATCAATCTGAAGCCGGCAGCTCCGTATTCTGAATACCTGCGTTATCATCCTGAGCGCCGAACGCATGGCGCGGACTTCAGTATATGGTCCGTAGTATTTTGAGCCGTCCCTGATTACTCTTCGTGTCGGAAAGATTCTGGGGAAAAGTTCATTGGTGATGCGTATATACGGAAAGGATTTATCATCCTTCAGGAGGATATTATAACGGGGTTTGTATTGCTTAATGAAATTGTTTTCGAGAACGAGAGCTTCAATCTCAGAGTCGGTAATCACGAGCTGCAGGTCATAAATTTTTTTGACCATCAGCCCGATACGGATGGAGTGATCCCCCTTTTGAAAATAAGAGCGGACGCGGTTCTTTAGGTTCTTTGCCTTGCCTATATAAAGATATTTTCCGGTCTCATCAAAGAACTGATAAACACCAGGGTTATCAGGTAAGTTTTCCAGTTTTGTCTGAAGATCCGGATGCATTCCAGACGACTGTATTACCTGAATACGTAATTCTTAGGGATTACCACAATACCCGACTCAGACACGGTAAATTTCTTCCGGTCTTCAACAGGGTCAAACCCGATTTCGGTACCTTCGGGTATCACAACATTCTTATCAATAATTGCACGGCGTATCTTTACACGGCGTCCGATATTGCAACTATTCATAATGATTGAGTCGGTTATATATGAGTATGAGTTTACCCGTACGTTTGCACCCACAATCGAACGCTCAACAAGCCCGCCAGATACAACCGTACCGTCACAGAGCATTGAGTTCAGGGTACGACCAATTCTGTCGCCTTCGTGTGATACGGTTTTGGCCGGAGGATACTGGTTCTGATAAGTGCGTATCGGCCAGTCATAATCATATAAGTTAAATTCCGGCACAACGGAAATCAGATCCATGGTCGCGTCATAGTATGATTCTATTGTCCCGATATCTTTCCAGTAGGGCTTGGTTTTTTTATTTTCATCCACAAAATTATACGCATAGACGTCCATTCCGTTTTTAATCATATATGGAATGACATCCTGACCAAAATCATGGTTTTTAATCTTCTTTGAAACCATATCGTTCAGAACATCACGCAGGGCGGTAGTGTTAAAGATATATATACCCATATTTACCAGCGACTGCCCCGGATTATTAGGGTCTTCGGGCGGCTTTTCCGGTTTTTCAAGAAATGAACCTACTTTGTTGTTTGCATCAATACCAACAATACCAAAGCGGCTTGCCTCATCAACAGGCACATTAATACTCGCCAGTGAAAGATCCGCTTTGCGGTCAATGTGGTTTTGCAGCATCTTAAGATAGTCCATCTTATAGATATGATCCCCGCTGAGCAAAAGCACCCACTTGCACTTCCGGTCTGAGGAGAAAAGATTCATATTCTGATAGATTGCATTGGCAGTACCAAGATACCAGTCACCATTAATTTTTCTCTGCGGGGGTACAGTAAAAACAAACTCACCAAGTTCAGGGTTAAAAATACTCCAGGCCTCATAAATGTGCTGGTTAAGCGAGTCTGACTTATACTGAACGAGGATGTAAATCCGGCGAAGCCCGGAGTTAAGACAGTTGGAAAGAGCATAATCAATAATGCGGTATTTTCCGCCAAAGGGCACCGCCGGTTTGCTTCTGTAGGCAGTTAACGGATAAAGCCGTTCCCCCTGCCCTCCGGCAAGTATCATCGTGATCGTATCTCTGAGGATTGCGGAACCTGGAAATATCATACTGTAACTCCGTAGTTTTGTCCTAATTTGCCTGAAGATGCTTTATGCAAATTAACGTAAAAATATAATCAAAATGAAGCATTTCGATTTAATTTTCAGTGATTTTTTCAAAAAAAGTACCCTGATAAAGGGCAATAAATTCTGAACATATCACTCCTTTCCCTCTCCGGCATTCCATATCCCTTCCGGAAGGATTTTTGTGGTTTCCCGCGACTTGTCGTACCTAAGGGAATTTCACGTATTCAGAAAAATGGGGGAGGATTTCCCCCCTCTTGAGCGCCTTTTTCATAGAATCTGAGCCCCGGTTTTCGTAAATTTGTATTTTAAATTTTTTTTCGTGCAATGCAAATAGGTATAGTAGGACTTCAGAATAGCGGAAAGACCACCCTTTTTCAGACACTCACCGGACAGGTAACCGACAACCCAAAAGCCGACGGCTCCAGAGGGGTTGTGAGGGTTCCTGACAAACGGCTTGATCTTCTGACAGAGATGTTTAACCCTCAGAAAAAAGTACATGCGATTCTGGAATTTATTGATATTCCGGGTCTTCAGGTTTCCGATACCGGTAAGGTAAAAATCACTTCTGACTTTTTGAACAAAGTAAAGAACAATGATGCACTGCTTCATGTGGTGCGTCAGTTTGAAAATGATGCAGTTCCTCATCCCGAGGACACAATTGACCCGGTACGGGATATTGAATTCCTTGAAACGGAATTCCTCCTGAATGATATGGGAATGATTGAAAATCGGCTGCAGAAAATTGAGAAGGATGTTCAGAAAACCAAAAGCGAACAGCTTATAAGAGAACTCCCTGTCTTTAAGAAACTAATGGAGCATATTTCAAATGAAGTGCCGCTCCGGCTTCTTGATCTTGATGAAAATGAACGGAAAGTTATCTCCGGATATCAGTTCCTCACCATCAAACCTCTGATCATCGGTCTGAACTTAGATGAAAACTCAAAAGACAAGGCAGATGAACTTGTTGCATCAATCACTTCACGTTTTGAAAAGTCACAGTTAATAGTGATTCCTTTCTTCGCTCAGTTTGAACTTGAACTGTCCAATCTCTCAGAAGAAGAAGTCACGGCCTTTATGGAAGATATGGGAATAACTGAGTCAGCACTGACCCGCATCATCCGCAGATCGTATGAGCTGCTCGGGCTGCAATCCTTCTTCACCGTTGGAGAGGATGAGTGCCGCGCATGGACAATTAAAACAAATGATACTGCTCAGGATGCTGCCGGGGTTATTCATACCGATTTTTACGCAAAGTTCATCCGCGCTGAAGTTGTGCACTACGAGGAACTCCTAAAATACCAGACCTTCGCCAAATGCAAGGAAGCGGGCGTATGGCGGCTTGAAGGAAAAGAATATATGGTGAAAGACGGAGATATCTTAAACATCCGTCACAGTGGCTGATTGTAAGAAACAGCAACACGATGATACTACAAGAAAACCGCCTCAAAGTGGGTATATACAGATTTATTTAGTAACTAAGAAAGCTCATAGTGAGTCACAAAAACAAGTTAAGAAACATAGCTATTATTGCACACGTTGACCATGGCAAAACCACCCTGGTTGATCATATCCTTAAGCAGACAGGTGCTTTCAGAGACAATCAACAGGTTGAAAAACGAATCATGGATTCGAACGCAATTGAAAAAGAGCGCGGAATAACCATTCTCGCTAAAAACCTCAGCGTTCATTACAAAGATTTCAAAATCAACATTGTTGACACCCCCGGTCACGCAGACTTCGGCGGCGAAGTTGAACGCACACTCAAAATGGTTGAGGGGGTTCTTCTTCTTGTTGATGCGGCTGAAGGTCCTCTCCCCCAGACAAAATTCGTATTAAAAAAATCTCTCGACTTAGGTCTTAAGCCAATTGTGGTTATCAATAAAATTGACCGACACGATGCCCGCCCTGACGAAGTGCTGAATGAAGTATTTGATCTCTTCGTTTCTCTGGGTGCAACTGACGAACAGCTTGATTTCCCCTTTGTTTATGCTATTGCAAAACAGGGTATAGCAAAAATTAATCTGTCTGATCCATCAGTAAATCTTACTCCTCTGCTTGATATCATTCTAGAAAGAATTCCTGCTCCGGAAGTGGATGAAGATGAACCGTTCAGAATGTTAATCTCTGC
>JADLAF010000120.1 GCA_020848375.1 Ignavibacteriaceae bacterium | reverse complement strand
CTGGAAGCGACTGCATAGAGATAGTCAACCTCAGGATTCGACCAAATATCCCGAACCCGCATTGTTTGGGCAAATGCACTGGTTGCTATTTTTCTCCAGGTTTTTCCATTGTAGTGTGCTATGAGACCATAATTACCGACTATATAAATATCTTCGAGTGAACTTGCATACAATTTATTCACTCTTGAAGGAAATAGATCCTCAGGTGGGAATAGTTGTGTAAAACTTGAATTCTGAAGAATTATCAATACACCTATGGCAAATATTATTGTTGAATCACTTAGGGAATAAATGCTATAAATTTCATTAATAGAGTTAATACCATCATAGGTGAAAGGTATTTGTTTAAGTGTCCATTCTATCCCATTCCAGTGAATGGCATTATACTCTACCCCATCAATTTTAATAAAACCAACTGCCCAGATATTATTTTTGTTTATTACAACAATATCGTTTAACCGGCTTGTTCCCGCACCAGTTCCAAAGTTCCACGACTGCCAAGTAAAACTATGACTGGTTGTATCCATGGTTCTCACCTGCACGGAATTACTTGTTTTGTCATCCTTCCCATCGTGGCGGATAATTGCGCGGAATGAGTAATTGGTGGAGGGGTTAAGACCTTCTAAAACTAAGAGGGTGTCATGGTTAAGTGAAAGCAGCCGGAGGTGATCTTTGCCATCCTTCTGGATTTGAACATCTGCCGGCTGGGTAAGATTGCTGAACTTAAGATCAAGCCATACCTCCGTGCAGGAGGCATCAAGTGCAGTCAGGGTAATATCCGTTTGCCCGAAGGGGCTGGCTGGTTCAGAGCATGAGGTAGTGGAGAGGGCAAAAAGCGAGAGTGCTGCCCAAGAGAGTAGTTTGAAAAAGTACCTATTTTTAGTAGCCATTCGTCCACACCAGTTTATTTGAACAAATACATATCAAATACGAACGGGACAGCTTAAATCAATAGAATTGATTAAAACTGTATCTGAAAACAAAACAACAGAAATCAATCTAAAAAGCAGGATTGTAATCGGAGAAAATTTTTCCCTGAAGTACCCAGAATTTACTTCCCAAATGTTCTCTCACCTGGGGAGTTAATTAATTTCTTTTAGAACTCAGGTTAAAATAATAAAAAAAAAGATACATGATGCAAGTAAAAAATGCAATTTTTTCAGAAAATATGTATTTTCACCAAAATGTTTGTAATTTAGCTCAAAAACAAAGATTTCCTTAATAGAAATATGAAGGATTAATTGATTTAAATTTTTCGTAGAGACGTTGCAATCGCCGCCACGGATATATATAAGGATGCAAACCATCACAGCGATTGCAGCGTCTCGAACCCATCCAAGGACAACAACATCAATAGGTTTTGTAAAGACGATGCAATCACTAAACGGAATATATATAACCACGAATTTCCCGTGATTGCATCGTCTCATCGTGTATCTGCCAAATACAAATTTGCCGCCTCGCACATACTTCCCTGAGATGATGCATAGCAGTGTCCTCGACTCCGCTCGGACACCGGGTGACAGCATTTGCATCGCCAAAAAACAAAACCGATTCTTCCATATGTAAGGACGCTGCAATGGCTGCCGATTGATCTCCAATAAAAAAACCCTCCCCTTCGAACCTAATCTTAAAAAATATCCATAAATGTACTATTCCGCAATTCAGCAGATTACCTGACCCCGCTCCCAAATCCGGTACATAAAAGTTATAATATTTTCATAATTTGCGGAACTTATACCATATTTTTTTATGTTTTAGGTTTATTACAGGATTTACTCAGGAGTGTTGCTCACAGCCCCGGCTGTGGATATCGTAACCTGAATTACTGCAGTATTTCTAAATACTACTTACATTTTCCGCATTTTTATCAACTAAATTCCCTGATTGAATGGCCTGGTTTTTTATTATCTTTTTTACATCCTTTACTCTCACTAACCTTTATCTGTTCAGGAGAGTATGGCAGGGGCTTGCCTCAGCCCCGAAACCACTACGCATAGGCATTATAGCCATCATGCTGGCTTCTTCCCTTTCCTATGTGGCAGCCCGTGCTCTGCTTTCCGGAATTGACAGCGGTCTCTATACCGTTGTGCTCTGGATGGGTTCTATGTGGTTTGCTTTCATGCATTACAGCATTCTTTTTGTACTGCTCGGCGAGCTGCTTCGTCTTCTACTGATAAAAAGAATTGCGGAAATGAAAAAAACCGCCGGAGCTTACGAAAAAGCAAAACTTAAATTCACCCTTGTCAGTTTATTCTTCGTATTAACTACTCTTGCATACGGTTATTATAATGCTCAAAATATTAAAGTAAGAGAGCTTGATCTTGAAGTTTCAGCGCCTGGTGCGGTTTTAGATTCAATGCGTATCGTCTATTTTTCTGACTCCCATCTCACCCCCGTAAATGACGGCACAAAAGCAGAGAAACTGGCTGAAGCCATTAACGGGCTGAATGCTGATGTCATCCTGGCAGCAGGTGATATTGTTGATGATCAAATACACCGTCTGCTCTCACGCAACATTGATAAACCTTTAAAGAATTTCCGTTCCACTTACGGTACTTATGTCGTCAATGGCAATCATGAATATATTGTCGGCGTTGAGGAATCAGATACATTTCTTCGCGATGCCGGGTTCCACGTACTGCGTGACTCACTTGTGACTATCGCCAGCAGCATTACCGTAGCCGGCAGAGATGACAGCGCAATTTCCCGTTTTACCTCCGGAAGCAGAAAAGATGTTGCTGAGCTGCTTTCAGCGGATACGGTCGGGCTGCCAATTGTTGTATTAGATCATCAGCCGTTTAATCTCAGCAAAACTGCCGAGGCAGGGGCAACAATACAACTTTCCGGGCACACTCACCATGGTCAAATCTGGCCATTTAACTATGTAACCAGTTTAATTTATGAGGTTAGCTGGGGGTACAAAAAAATCGGGAATTTACATACGTATGTTACTTCCGGCGTTGGCACCTGGGGACCTCCTGTCCGTACGGGGAGTGACTCTGAAATTGTATTAATCCGGCTCACATTTATAAAATAAAAAAAATAATTTTATTTTTTTGCTTGCTATGAATTTTAAGAAAGTTATATTTGAACACCTCGTCTTTAGGTTTCTCCCCTGACCTAAGGACCTTAGTAAGAGGTAGCCCGGTGTATCCCCCAGCGCCGGGCTTTTTTTATGCCCTTCTGCTGAACCTGAGAATTATAGCCCATGATTAATCAATTAGATTTTCCAGGTGATCTCTTACCACAAATTCACAAATGATTACAGATTACTTTCGAGCATTACCGAAATGAGAGTTTTTTAAATTTGATTTCATTCTGGTTTCTGCATACGAGAGCTGGTCTTTCTTTTATTTTTAACTTTTTTTTCACAGGGTTGATAAAGTAAATCAAAACTATTATATTTGAACACCTTGTCTTTAGGTTTCTCCCCTGGCCTAAGGACCTTAGTAAGAGGTAGCCCGGTGTATCCCCCAGCACCGGGCTTTTTTTTGCCCCTCAAGCAGCTATCTGACCCGTTAAAGTCATGCCGTCTGCCTTAGTTTGATACCCATGTACCATTTCCCGCATAAAGTTCGCTGCGGGAAGCAAGACCGTTAAGAATTATTAAAGGTGAGTCGTCAGCTTTATACCAAATTGTTCATGATAATTTCTTTGGTATCATTTTTCTATAAAAATCTTTAAAAAGATTTGACAGAACCGGAAAAAAGTCTTATATTTGTTCACCTCGTCTTTAGGTTTCTCCCCTGACCTAAGGACCTTAGTAAGAGGTAGCCCGGTGTATCCCCCAGCGCCGGGCTTTTTTTTGCCCTTTCTGCTCAAAAGGGCTTAAGCAATCACGGTTTTCCAACACTTCGCTTTAGTAGTATTGTCTTTTCTTTAAGTGCCCCTTTTTGTAAGTTTGCATAAATATATTACGTGGAATATTCCCGTCCTGCGGTTTGTATTTCACTCCAAATTAATTATTCACAAGAGATTCTCAGGATTTTTATGACCAACAACAAAGCATTGCTGGCCTGGGTGGAGGATATGGCTTCACTTTGTCAGCCCGAATCAGTTTACTGGTGCAATGGCAGTGAAGATGAATTTAACGCCATGGCGGACCTTCTCATCCGCAAAGGGGCATTCATAAAGCTCAATCCGGCAAAACGCCCTGACAGCTATTTCTGCACCTCCGACCCTTCTGATGTTGCCCGCGTTGAGGACAGGACGTACATCTGTTCCTTAAAAAAGGAAGATGCAGGCCCGACAAACAACTGGGAAGAACCTGCCCTCATGAAGGAGACCCTGAAAGGGCTTTTCAGTGGTTGCATGAAGGGAAGAACCATGTATGTTATTCCCTACAGCATGGGACCACTTGGCAGCAAAATCTCACACATTGGTATTGAACTGACGGACTCCCCTTATGTTGTCGTAAATATGAATTTAATGACACGTATGGGCAAGAAAGTTCTGGATATTCTGGGAGACGGCGATTTTGTTAAAGGTCTGCACTCAGTTGGTGTTCCGCTTGAAACCACCCAGGCAGACGTCCCGTGGCCATGCAATAAGACAAAATACATCGTTCACTTCCCCGAAGAACGCTCAATCATGTCCTTCGGGAGCGGTTATGGCGGCAATGCACTGCTGGGCAAAAAGTGTTTCGCGCTCCGTATCGCTTCAGCCATGGCGCGTGATGAGGGATGGATGGCAGAACACATGCTTATTGTTGGTATAACCAACCCTGAAGGTCATAAAAGATATATAGCCGCGGCCTTCCCCAGTGCCTGCGGAAAAACCAATCTCGCCATGCTCACACCCACAATTCCGGGATGGAAAGTCGAAACTGTGGGAGATGATATTGCCTGGATGAAATTTGGAAAAGACGGACGGCTTTACGCCATTAATCCGGAGGCCGGGTTTTTTGGAGTGGCTCCCGGCACCTCAATGAAGACTAATCCGAATGCGCTGCTCTCCGCGACTAAGAAATCAATTTTTACCAATGTTGCTCTCACAGAAGACTATGATGTCTGGTGGGAAGGGCTCACCGAAGACAAACCCGCGAAACTGATTGACTGGCTCCGTAAAGAATGGACACCCAAGACTGGCAGAGTTGCTGCTCATCCAAATTCACGCTTCACTGCACCAGCTTATCAGTGTCCCGTCATTGACCCGAAATGGGAAGACCCTGAAGGGGTTCCTATTGATGCAATTCTCTTTGGAGGAAGACGCGCTTCTGTGATCCCCCTTGTTGCTGAAGCACGCGACTGGCAGCACGGAACTTATATGGGTGCAACAATCTCTTCTGAGATGACTGCCGCCGCCGTTGGCGGACTCGGGCAGCTCCGTCACGATCCTTTTGCTATGCTCCCCTTCTGCGGTTACCACATGGGTGACTATTTTCAGCACTGGCTGAACATCGGAAAGAATGCTGATGCATCAAAACTGCCCAAAATTTATTCAGTCAACTGGTTCCGTAAAGACGAAAACGGTAAATTTATCTGGCCAGGATTTGGCGATAATATCCGTGTGCTCAAATGGATATTTGAACGTCTTGAAGGCAGCGGTGATGCACACGATAGTGCTTTCGGAATAGTACCAGCGAAGGATGCAATTGACCTTAAGGGACTCTCCCTCAGCCGCGATGATATGAAAAAACTTTTCGAGGTTGATCTTAATAAGGCAATAGCCGAAGTTGGTGACATACGTGAGTATTTCAAAAAATTCGGCGATCGGCTCCCTGTTGAGATGACTAAAGAGCTGGATGCCTACGAAGAACGGCTGAGAAGTCTATAATATTTAAAGTGGGAGACACTGTAAAAGGTCTCCCGCTTTTTTCTTCAAATGAATCAGAACCTTTATTTATTCTTTATCAGCAGATGAAATCCACAGCCCGCGAATATATATCAGCTTTTCTCCGTTTCCCTTTTGAAGCAGTCAGAGGATTTTCCCTCTACGGGCTGAAAGGCAAGTATCTTGCAGCAGTGTTGTGCATTTTTAAGAGTGTTCCCTTCGGCATCACCCTCCCGCCTTTCGGAAGAATTTCTCTGTATAACGAATTCCTCAGTATATACGATAATATTATTGAAAAGGAACTGCGCTGTGATGAGATTGAGGTCTCGCTTAAAAAGAGCACCCGGCCGGTAATTGTTGATCTCGGCATCAATCTGGGTATGACCGTGCGCTGGTGGTTTTCACTCAATCAAAATGCTGCAGTATACGGGATAGATATGATTCCTGAGAGTCTTGATTTCACTACCGAACGGCTCAAGACCATCCCCGGCACATTCAACTGGACCGGCATCCCTTCTGCAATTTCAGACCATAAACAGAGTTTTGAGATTCAGTATGACGATCCGCTCGATGGGTCAAATTCAGTTTTTTCGAATGAAGGTAAAATAAAACGAACTGTTCAGGCAGATACTCTTGATAATCTTATTGCCCCCTATACTCTTACAGACGTTTATCTGCTGAAAATTGATATTGAGGGTTACGGTGCTTTAGCGCTCAGAGGGGCTGATGCGCTTCTTTCAATGTGCAGATATATCATTCTTGAAACGCATACACCCGAAGAAATAAGCGAAGCTAACCGGATACTTACCGAAAAAGACTGGGAAATATTTCTTGTGAAAGGTCGCAGTGCATTTTACCGCAATCCGGCTTTACTTACCAAATAAAAATCTAAGCGGACGTTCCAGCCGACCTGCCCAGGCACTTTCTGTGTGCTGGGCACCGGGATCGTAAAAGTAATCCATATCTTCCCCAATCATAAATCCTTTCTGACCGAGCAGGCAGAACATTTTTTGCGCGTCACGTCTGCCGTCTTCACCGCTGTCAATATATATCCGGATATCCTTCTTATGACCAAAATAGTCCTCAATGATTCTGAACATCCGCTGATGATCAAAGTAAAACGAGCTGGAAAGGCATGCGGCTTTCATAAAAATTTCCGAGTGTTCCCACACGGTAAGAAGAGAACAAAGTCCACCCATAGATGACCCCATGATGGCGGTGTGCTCTCGAGAGGTAAGCGTCCGGTAGCCCGCATCAATAAACTGCTTAAGTTCCTGAGTTATGAACTTCCTGTACGCTTTTCCTTTTTCTCTGTCGCTGTACTCATCCAGCCGGTCACTGGTGTTGTTGATGCCTACAAGGATGAGCTCCTTAATCAGCCCTCTCTTAATAAGTGAGGTGAGTGTTTCATCCACTCTCCAGTCAACTCCGACGTAGGCGGTCTTCGGATCAATGATATTCTGACCGTCATGCATATAGAGAACCGGATAATATTTTTTTACATCCTTGCGGTAGGACGGGGGAAGCCAGACAATAATATCGCGTTTGAGAGGGAGAAAAGCAGAGGGGAAATCACGATGATATACCACCTCTCCGGTAATTTTCTCATGTCCGGAGGACTTATCTTTTTTTACCCTGACCCGCAGGATGGTTCGTCTGTTATCGCTTTTTTTTGTTTCCATGAAGCAAAGGAATGAATTATAAAAAAGACTCCGGTAATGAACCGAATCCAATTCTGCAATTTACTTGTATCCTGCATTCTTCCCAATATCTCAGGATAAATATTAAAGGATGAACAAAAAAAACCCGCCGTAGGAAACCTCCGGCGGGCTTAAATGGGTACAATTTATGGCTACGCCACGAACAGACTGACATCCCCGGCGCCAATCCTGATTATCTCAGGAACTTCGCTGCTAAGGTCAACCACTGAAGAAGGGGTTCCGGATAGGTGTCCGGCTGAAAGCATCAGATCAACCGAGCCCTCAAAAAGGGTTCTGATTTCGAGAGGGTCGGTAAGAACTTCACCTGCCCGGTTTGTCACACTTGAGCTGATAATCGGGTGGCCCAGTTCTTTTACTATGGTCAGCGCTATAACATGATTGGGCACACGTATGCCTACGGTTTTACGCTTGCTCCAGAGCTTCTTTGGAACCTCCTTTGAAGCAGGAAGAATGAAAGTAAAAGGTCCTGGAAGAAGCTTTTTCATGGTCTTATAAGCATAATCGGAAACCTTTGCATAGGATGAGATATCTTTCAGATCGGGGCAAACAAAGCTGAGCAGTTTGGATGAAGCATCTGCCTTCAGAGCAAATATGCGGTCAAGAGCTTCCTTATTAAAAATGTCACAGCCGATTCCATAAACGGTGTCGGTAGGATAGATTATTATACCTCCGTCTTTCAGAACTTCTATGGCTTTGTTAATAAAACGCAGTTGTGGTGTTTCGGGATGCAGTTCGTAGTATTCCATTGCGACCTCTGATTTATTAGTGTGAAACAGGTTACAATTATTTACCGGCTAATTTTGTCAATTCCTGATTAAGAGTCAAGGGAAAAGCGAAAGGAAAATCCATAAAATGACATTTGTCATATTTTCTTTCACCGGTTAGTCGATTCTTATTTACTTTCTCAAAAGTGTTGGTTACTTTTGAAGTTACATCAGGATAAAATTCTTAGCTGAAAGGGTGTTCCTGTGATCTTGCGACTTCTCCTCGGTGACCAGCTCAATTATGAGCATCCATGGTTTAACAAACCAGACGATAATGTTATCTACACCCTGATGGAAATGAGGCAGGAAACTGACTATGTCCGTCATCATGCACAGAAAATCCTTGGCTTTTTTGCAGCCATGCGCCAGTTTGACCGATGGCTCAGAAAAAAAGGACACCGCACCCACTATCTCTCTATTGATGATCCGAATAACAGGCAAGAACTCAGAAAAAATCTCGCCTTCCTTATAAAGCTGTACAAAATAACTGAAGCAGAGTATTTGGAACCAGATGAGTACCGTCTTGATAAATTACTTTCCTCCCTTTCAAAACCACTTGGAATTCCGGTAACCATGTTAACATCCGAGCATTTTTTTACCACACGGGAGGAACTGTCAGAATTTTTCGCCGGTAAAAAAACTTATCTGATGGAAAGTTTCTACCGATATATGCGCAGAAAACATTATGTGCTTATGGAGGGAGAAGAACCTGTTGGCGGTGAGTGGAATTTTGACAAAGAGAACCGCTCCGCACTACCAAAAGATTACAAAAAAGTTGCCCCGCTTGTTTTTGAAAAAGATTTAACGCGGCTTTGGTCAACAGTAACTTTTTCAGGAGTAGAGTCTTTCGGTTTCGCAAACTATGACCGATTTCACTGGCCTGCCTCACGGGAGGAGTCTCTTGCTCTCCTCGATTTTTTTCTTGAATATCTACTTCCCCATTTTGGTAAGTTTCAGGATGCGATGTCTGAACGGGACTGGAGTTTATTCCACAGCCGGCTATCATTTGCGCTTAACACAAAAATGCTTTCTCCTGATGAAGTTGTTCATAAAACCGCTGCTTACTGGAAAGCACATAAAAAAAGAATCCCGCTTCCGGCAGTTGAAGGGTTCATCCGCCAGATACTCGGCTGGCGCGAATATATGCGCGGGGTTTATTGGGCTCAGATGCCTGAATATAAAAAGATGAACTACTTTAATCATAAAGAAGTTCTTCCGGCGTTTTACTGGACAGGCGAAACAAGGATGCACTGTCTTTCTGTTACCATTCAGCAGTCACTGCAGCACGCTTATGCGCATCACATTCAGCGGCTGATGATAACCGGAAACTTTGCACTGCTGGCGGGCATTCATCCGGATAAAGTTGACGAATGGTATCTGGGTATATATATAGATGCTGTTGAGTGGGTTGAAATGCCCAATACACGCGGAATGAGTCAGTTTGCTGACGGCGGACTGGTTGCCACAAAGCCATACGTTTCCAGCGGACAGTATATCGGCCGCATGAGCAATTACTGCCAGAGCTGTTTCTATAATAAGAATGTGAAATACGGCGAGAAGGCCTGTCCGTTTAATTCACTTTACTGGCATTTTCACGCACGCCACCGGCAGAAACTTGAAAAGAACCCAAGAATAGGGATGATATATAAAACATTTGACAAAATGGAAATGTCAGAACGAAGTTCAATACTCAGCCACGCAGATAAAATCCTTGGAGGACTGAATAAACTTTAAGAGAATTATGAAGTGTGAATTTTCCGATCTTCCGGTTCAGGAGGTGTCGCATATTGGTAGAAATCAACATGCGAACATATAATCCGACTCCGGAGAAGTCGTAAATTGGAAGAAAACCATTTATTCAAACAAACAAATCCGGCTCCGGAGGAGTTGAAAATTGGTAGAAAACAGCAAACGCGAACACCCTCACCCCGACTCCGGAGAAGT
>JADLAF010000119.1 GCA_020848375.1 Ignavibacteriaceae bacterium | reverse complement strand
GACATCCATAATCTCATTTGGTCATCATTTTGACAGTAAAAACCTCAGAGAACTTTCTGAGAATGTGAAGTCATATTCCAATAAAAAGAATATTGATATAGACTTTATCATCAGGTATTAACATGAAGGGCTTTAATTTTGAAAAAAACCTTAGTCATCAGTCCCAGGCGGTTAACAGCACCATAAAGGTGTTTGAGAATATTGCTCTGAATAAGCCGGGTGAAACACTCAGGAATCATGTTAATCCGGAATTTGATTACCTTCGGGAAAGAACGTTTGCTGAAAATATCCGTAATGTAATGAGCGAGAATGGTATTGATGAAAAAATAAAACGGAACAGTAACATCATAGATATTATGATGGAAACAGGTACGGGAAAAACTTATACCTATACAAAAACAATGTTTGAGCTAAACAAGTTATATGGGCTCTTTAAGTTCATTGTAGTTGTGCCAACACTTTCCATCAAAGCGGGGACCATTGATTTCATGAAGTCAGAAAGCAGTCGGGAGCATTTTAAGGAATTGTATGGGAAGGTGCTCCATCTGCATATAGTTGAAAGCCAGAAGGTAAGCAAAAGTAAAAAGTCATTCATCCCTCCTGCGGTTACCAGTTTTGTTAATTCAGGGAATTATGAGAAAAACAGCATTCAGGTTCTCATCATCAATGCCGGCATGATAAACTCTGAAAGTATGGCAAAGGATTATGATAAAGAACTGTTTGATAAATATATTGTTCCGTTTGAGGCGATTGCAGCTACAAAACCTTTAGTTATTATAGATGAGCCGCATAAATTTGCCAAAGAAAATAAAACCTGGGTGAATTTGCAGAAAATGAAACCACAGTTTATCTTGCGCTATGGGGCAACGTTTCAGGGATATGAAAATTTAATTTACTCATTAACGGCGGTGGACTCCTTTAACAGAAACCTGGTGAAGGGGGTCATAGGACATATTACCCAGTTTGATGAGGGGCAGAATGCAGTCGTCAGGTTCATTGAATCAGACGGTGTTGAGGCCAAATTTGAGTTGGTTGAAAATCAAAATCGTGTTGTAACAGGTGTGTCCAAAAAAGAGGGACTAAAAAAGGTACATCCTGAAATGTCAGATTTATTTGTGGAAAACCTTAATAAAAGCACGGTGATTTTGTCCAACGGTTTAGAATTGAAAAAAGGTGACAAAATTAACCCCTATTCGTATGCTGCAACCCTGCAAGAGATTATGATTGAGAAGGCAATAAAGTATCATTTCGAAATGGAAAGAACAATGCTGACCCGGGATGTAAGGATTAAACCTCTGACCCTCTTCTTTATCGATAACATTGATGAATATCGCAATAAAGAGGGCTATATCAGAAAGACTGTTGAGCAATACATTAAGGCCGAAGTAAGCGAGCAGATAAAAAGGGAAAAAAATGATTATTATATAGAATATCTTAAAAAAACAATGACTGACATTTCCGCAACGCATGCAGGATATTTCTCAAAAGATAATACCGAGAAGGATGAAGCGATTGAAAAGGAGATAAATGAAATTCTGCATGACAAACAGGCGATGCTGGATCTTGAAAATCCAAGACGTTTTATCTTTTCAAAATGGACATTGCGTGAAGGGTGGGATAACCCGAATGTTTTTCAAATCTGTAAACTGCGCAGCAGCGGCAGTGAAATTTCCAAACTGCAGGAAGTGGGTCGCGGTTTGCGCCTGCCGGTAAATGAATATGGCAATAGGGTAAAAGATGAACAGTTTTATCTGAACTACTTTGTTGACTTTACTGAAAGTGATTTTGTGGAGAAGTTGGTGACTGAAATCAATCAGAAATCAGGCGCTTTCTCTATTGAGAATGTTCCGGAAAAACTATCTGAGCAGATGATACAAAAAATATGTGAGATATATGACTTAACTGAAGATAAGCTGCTTGATACATTGGATGCGGAAAATGTTGTTAAAAGGTCTAACGAGTTTAAACCAGACGGGTTTGAATATATAAAACATAACTTCCCCCGGATTTTTGAGGGTGTTAATTCCAATAAAGTACGAAAAGCAACAGACTCAAAGAAGAAGGTTATAGTAAGAACTGAAAAGTATCAGGAGTTAAAAGACCTTTGGGAAAAGCTCAATGAAAAAGTAATTCTGGAATATAAATTTACGAGTGAAATTGATTTCAGGGTGCTCTTTACAGAATTCTTAAAAACACAAAGGGAAAGTTTTTCAATGGCCGGGCTGCATGAAAAAGTTGCAAAGGTGCAAATAAAGAACGACAAAGCGGAAGTGCATGAGTCAGAATCTGTTTATAACAGAAAATCCTCAGCAATTGTTACAATAAAATATAGTGATTTTGTAAAGGAGCTTTCGAGAATGTTGAGTATCAACATCCTCACACTGCATGAATCAATAATTGCCTCCGGGATTGATATTAATGAATATCTTAGTCAGACCACTTTGCGCATCATGAAGCAGAATTTCGATAATTTTCTCATGGCAAATGCCATTGACAAATACAGCATTGAGTATAAAAAGGTTTCTAATTCTATTCATCCAACTAAACTAACCGATGATGTTGGTAACATTAAGAAGGAAATTAATGCCTCAGATATAGGCGTGATGTTTTTAGATGAAGATGTGGCAAAATCATATTTTTTTGAAGAGTTGTATTTCGATTCTGATTTAGAGAGAAAAAATATCAGGTCAGATATTGATCAGGTTATTGTTTTCACCAAAATACCAAAGAATTCCATAAAGATACCGGTTGCCGGGGGCAAGAGTTATTCCCCTGATTTTGCTTATGTGTTAAAGTTTAAAGATGGCGGACAGAAACTCAATTTTATTGTTGAAACAAAGGATGTACAAGGTAAGGATGAGCTGCGGGATGAGGAGAGGCATAAAATCAAACACGCCGAAAAATTTTTTAACGGCAGTATGAAGATTCAGTTCAGGACACAATTTAGTAATGATAAAATGGTGCATTTGATCAAACAACTGACTGACGGCGTCAACAACTGATATGCTTTACTAACAATGCTGCATTTTATCAACCTTGTAGGGATGGCTGAAACCCTGGCAATGGATGAATATGTAAATTATACATTGTACATTGATACTTTGTTTTATCAGTAAGAATATCTGAGCGTGTATTTTAGTTCGGTTTCTGCATCTGCCTTTACGGCTACGTTAAACTCAATAGTGTCTGCATCCACTTTGTTGTATGGCTGATTATTATTCTTTACTTCCCAGTTATAGCCGACATTTTTTACTACATTTATTGTGACTGCTTCCTTTTTTCTGTTTTTAAGCTTCAGAGTAAAGGTGCTTTCATATACATTCTTGCTTATTTGTTTGTAGTCGTCCAAAATCTCCTCTGCTACAATATCGAATGCGTTTCCGAGTTTTAGTGAGATTTTCTCTTCACGAGGCGTATGGTCAATTGCATCTTCACCAACAAATTCAAGAGAAGAACCGTCTGACTTATAAATTCGCACTTTCCCTTTCGGCATGGGGATGCCCAGTCCGAACTCCTGCTTATTCTCGAACTCAACTATTACATTTACATCCCGTTTACCGGCTGCTCCGTAATAGTCACTGAGGAAACGGTATTTCTTTACGACCGGAATTCCGTTACCGTCAAAAAGCTGAATTTGTTTAATCTCATTGTTTGCAACATCAGCCGGACGCTGCAAATTATATATATGATACTCAAAGAACTCTTTTTCTTCAAACTGTGCTCCGGCTCCTTTTTCCATAGAATCAAAATACATCGTGGGCTCTGGCTCGTGGCGATTATAGTTCTTAGGCAGCAGATTAACTTCCCCCGCGACCAGTTTTAGATTAGCGTCTTTAAAAGAAGTGCCGCTGTTGTTCTGAATGCTTACCCACGCATTAATTCCAAGATTTTTGTCATCCTTGTCCAGTACTGCTACATATTCCGCATGCCAGGTCATACCTGCGGTCATATAGGCGAGTTCAAGCTCCTGACTGCCACCGTTATTTGCAAATAAATGAAGTTTAAGCGTGGGGGAGGTTATTAGTCCCTCAGGGAGAGCATCAACGGAAATCCTGTAAGCTGAAAGATTAGGCAGAAGGGTTAGTCCGCCGCTCTTCTTCTTAATAACTGCCTGATTGTTTGCTATGGAAAGTAATGTGCCCTCAATGAGTTCATCCCTTTCACCGATAAGAGTTACTTCTTTGTCTATATATTTTTCAAGAATTTTAGAAAGAGAAACCAGATCATATTGATAATTCTGCTCAAGCACGCTTCCGTCAAATTTAATGCGAACGCTTGTTGCGTCTATCTTTTGTGAAACGTTACCAAGTTCCAGGATTCCAATTCCTTTGTTAAGGTTTACATTGCGTATCTCACGGATGACGCCAAGGTCATTATTGTATATTGTTACGTTAATCTGCCGTTCCGTATTTTGCGCCGGGAGATTTAATGCGGAAAATAGGGTAACAAGAGTAATATAAAAAAACCGTTTCATAGTGGTTCCTTTCTTAAATAATCACAAAAGATCTGCTGTTATTGCATCAGTCACACTTATAAGGTCCTCCGGCTTTAGCCGCATCTGCATTCCGCGTACTCCGGCACTGATATAGATGAAGCTGAACAAACCGCTTAATTCATCCAGATAAACAGGATAGTGCTTTTTCATACCGACCGGGGAGCATCCTCCGCGCATATATCCGGTCAGTTCTAAAACGTCTTTCAGCTTCGCCATCTCAATCCTTTTGTTTCCTGAAGCGGCGGCGGCTTTTTTCAGGTTCAGTTCAGCAGTTACCGGTATAACAAATACCGTAACTCCGGTCTTATCTCCAATGGTTACAAGCGTTTTAAAAACTTCGTCGCTTTCGGCTCCAACCTTCCTCGCTACAGTTTCACCGCTCAGGTCACTTTCATCCACTTCATACTCGTGAAGTGTATAAGCTATTCCTCTTGACTCAAGAATTCTCACAGCATTGGTCTTGCTCAAGCGGATTTTCCTTGTGATGCTTCTTTTAGTTTATAAAGCTGCCACCAGGGAGTCCGCGGATTTTCATGATGCTCATAATGATATCCAAAAAAATAGCAGCTTACCATAGCCCACAGGTGATTCAACTTCTGGCTGCGTGCATTGTGCGGCTGCATTGCATCAGTATGCGGCTTTTTGTGCGGTTTATACGTTCCGAAATAAAAAAGCTGCAATGAACTTAAAAACGCAGGAATAACCCAGAATGCAATCAGCGATGTCTCTGACAGATAAAGCTTCATCACATTAAAAGCTATTGCCATAACTGCAAGCTGCTGCAGAGTTGTGTAATGATACATAAAGCTAAGCCACCAGAGCCAGAAGTTTTGCGTCTTAATGCTGAAATCAGGGTCATGCTCTTCCCCCGGATGTCTGTGATGCATAAAATGATTTTTGATCAGAGTCCGGTAAGAAAGCCCTGCATAAAGAAAGCAGGAGACAGTGCCAAAGAACGAGTTCCATCCTTTTCCCCGGAAAACAGTTCCGTGCATCGCATCATGACCGGTTATAAAAAGACCGGTATAAAGATACGTCTGCACCAGAAGATGAAGCCAAAAAACCGGAGCTGCCGGTTCGGGCTCAACCGAGGTCAAAATGTAAGTCAAATGCCCCAGCCATAAAACAATTATGGCGGATGCTATGATGACACCTTTTATACTTTTAAACTCTGTGTTTTGTTCCCGGGAAAGCTGCTCACTCATACGTTATTCTTTAGTTTTTTTAAGTTTAAAGTGCTAAAATCTGCAATGCGATAAAAAAGAGCAACTGAAGCCCGAAATAATAACCAAAAATAGCATCGGGTCTCTTTTCAATGAACCGGTTGAAAAGATAAGCAGAGCATGCAGCAATGAGAAACCAGGCAATGTAGTTCTGCAGAGGAACGGTCACGTCATCCCACGTCCAATAATTAAGTCCGATGGCAACCGGCTCAAGAAAGAAGTCAAAAAGTACTGCAAGAGCCCCGGCAAGGGGAATACGCGCCGCATTACTTTTGCTGACAAATGAAGCCAGATAAATGCTCCCGACCACAACCAGCACCCAGTTAAACCCTATAATAAGGGGAACATCACCAAGAGAGAATCCCAATACTGAGCTGTATTCATAAGCCCCGAAAATCAAACCTGTTTGCACTCCAGCGTATTCTGAAAAAAAGGTAAATATATACGTGATAAGAAACCAGATGACGAAACTCTTTTGCCTATATACTCCCGCGGCATACAACGTGAGAGAGCCGGTAAAAAGCAGGGTAAAGGGGGTCAGGGCAATCATATACGGGTATAACCAATCAACACTGTGACCTATGATCCCGACAGTGTACATCACACTGAGGATGATATAAATATTTTTTTTCAGATTTTCCTTCCTTTCCATTCAGCCGCACGGGCAAGAGTTAGGCGCACCGAGTTTATTCCTGTCAACAACACTGCTATCATCTGTATTGGGTGAAAGATCAGGTTAAATACCATAGCCCCGCGGGAGATGTGAGAAACTGCAGCGCGCTGTATATATATCATCGCGACCGGCAGGAAAAACAGTGGAGAGAACCAGAGCCCGATCAGTGGTGCAAGAAACATAACCGTAAGAAATGTTACAAAAAGCAAAAACAGGGGAGCGGGAATCGCAAAACCGGGGAAAAAGTTTTTTGAAAATCCTTTAATTCCTTCCGCGAGTGATGAGTACATCGTGCAAAACACCTGCTCCCCGCCGGTGAAGGTCATCATCTTACTCCCGCTTTTTTTGATAAGGCGGGCCAGTTCCATATCCTCAACTATTTTATCTTTAACGGCCTGGTGACCTCCGTGTGCCCCATAGTGATTCCTGCGGAAACAGAAGAGCTGTCCGTTAGCTGCTACAAATGCGGGATTCTTTTTTGTATATACAAACGTTAAGGGGAGAAAATTAAGCAGTATCCAGTTCATCATCGGGACTATGAATTTTTCTCCTATGCCGGACATTGTTTGTGTCGGGAAAACAGAGGCGGCGCTCAGGTTCAGGGTTTTCATCTTGTTTAGTATATACGAAACCGAACCGCTCTTAAGGGTAACGTCACAATCCATAAAGAGCAGATATTCGCCGGCAGCAACCTCTGAGAGCTGGTGACACGCATAGTTTTTGCCGAGCCAGCCGGAGGGGAGCTTTTTCCCGGAAATAACTTTTATTCTTTCATCTTTCGGGATAAATGACTCAGCAATACTTCGGGTTGCATCAGTTGAGTTGTCATCGAGGATGATAATTTCGTGCAGGGGGTCTTTAATGGCAAGAATACTGTTCAGTGTCTGGCTGATATTCTTTTCTTCATTCCGGGCTGGTATCAGAAGGGAGACTTTTTCATTATGCCCGTCTGCGGACAAAACTTCCGGCGCTGTAAAAAGATTATACAGCGCCGTAAGTAAAAAGGGGAGATGCAGGGCGGCAAAAACTAATGCCGCTATTTCATCCGGATTGTTCATCTATAATGCAGCAGTTCTTTTCATATATGAGAGAACAGATAATTTCTGCATGATGTTCCGGCTGACAGCGTAAAGGGTTACTTAAGCAGGATCATTTTTCTGCTAAGTGTTACCCCGTCGCCTTTAAGAGAGTAAAAATAGACACCGCTGCTCAGTCCGGCGGAAGCAAGGTCAATTACCGCCGAGTGTGCACCGGCTGAAAAACTTCCGTTGAGAACTTCACTGACCATAACACCCTGGGCAGAAAAAACCTCAAGCCGTATCTTCATTTCGCGCGGGAGAGTGAATGTAATCCGGGTTGAGGGATTAAACGGATTCGGATAATTCTGACCAAGGGTGAACTCAGCCGGAGGGGTTGCAGCATCCTTGCCGGTGCCCACGGTAATGTTCATCATATTTTTAAACCAGGTGTAGTTGCCGTCATATTCTGCCACAATCATATCGGGTTTGCCGTCTCCGTCCATATCTCCGAAGGCGGGAGAAGCGTTCTGCTTAACTTTAATGCCCATAAAAACGGAATCATTCTGAACCCAGTTAGGGCTTTCGCCTGTGCCCTTGTTTTCGAACAATGCGATTTCACCAAAAGAACGACCGATGACCAGGTCATAGTCGCCATCAAGGTCAAAATCAGCCAGAACCGGTTTGCCTCGGCTGTAGGTGGTCACCCCCAGTAGCAGTGAGGCATCCTCGATAAAAGTCATAGCCCCCTGATTACGGTAAGCGCGCCAGTTGGCTGAGGCCTCGGCTCCCACAATCAGATCAGGGTCACCGTCAGCATCAAGGTCAGCAAAAGCGGGATGTGAAAATCCGGTGAAGGTCATAGCCGCAAACGGCGCATTGTTCGAAGCAAAACTTCCTCCGTTGTTTATATATCCGTACAGTTTTCCGTTCAGTTCACCCGAAACCACATCAAGATCACCATCGCCGTCAAGATCAACAATAGCCGGTGATGAGTATGAACCGGGGTCGAGGACTGTAAGAGGGGATGAAGCATGCGCAAATGAGGGGAACGTCTGATCGCCGCTGTTGCGTAAATACTGAAACTTTCCGCTCCAGTAGCCGCTGACCAGATCAAAGTCTCCGTCGTTGTCAAAATCACCAAGCGCTGCTGTTGCTCCACTCCCTTCACTTTTAATCACACGGAATAAATCAGTATTGCGAGTATATACCGGAACAGTTGTTGTGCCTGTGTTTTCATACACGGTGAGGCGACCGTTGTCGCTGCCATATATAAGATCGTAATCATGATCGCCGTCATAGTCAAACAGGACGGGAACTTTCCAGTAGGTGGTGGTTTCCATTGTATTAAACATATTAAAATCGCGTGACCAGGTTGGCGAAGTTGCATTTCCGGTATTGCGGTAGAAAAGAAAGGATGCGATGTCGCGCCCTATGAGCAGGTCATAGTCACCGTCAGCATCTACATCCGCAAACGCGGGGAATGAGTTGAGCCCTGCATCCGGAAGTCCGGTTGTGAGGGAGTTGTCCTGCGCAAAGACAGCGGCGGAAGCATTACCGGTATTTCTGAAGCCGATGGTGCTTCCGGCATTTGGTCCGCCGAAGAGTGACTCGCCTATGCCGGCGAACAAATCCAGATCGCCGTCATTGTCAATATCCACAAGCATGGGGCGCGCATCAGTGCCGATGAGCGGATTTACTGCCTGAAAGAAGGAGTCAATTTTTGTCCAGACAGCGGCCTGTGCCGTACCGGTATTTTCGTAATATATAAAGCCATTGTAGCCGCCGATGATAAGGTCAATATCCCCGTCATTATCAAGATCGCCGGTGAGAGGATAATAATTGTTTACGCCGATACTTGTTGTATATATTGAAGCAAGCATTGACTCATCAAAAGAAAACGTATTGATACCGCCGGATGAAGTGTTTTTAAAATATTGTGCTTTATTTGAATTGCCGACAAACAAATCGGTTTTGCCGTCCGCGTCCATATCCGCAAAAGCGGGGCAGGAGAAACTGAGTGCGTAAACTCCGGACGGATTAAAAACAGAATCAACTCGCATCCAGTTCTGGGGCATGCTGTTTTGCATTGATGACAGAAAAATGATAAGAAGAAGCAGTACGATTGAACGATTTTTCATGGAAGAAGATTTTGTATTTAGTATATTTAAATTTTAATCAGAAAACGGAGAAAATGATGTCTGCAAAAATACAAAAAAATAGCCGTCTGGGGGTGCTCAATCCTTTGGTATCATTTGTTAAGGTTGAGTCTGCAGGAGGAATTATTCTGCTCATCTGCGCTGCAGTAGCGCTAATGCTGGCTAATTCATCCTATGCAACGCACTACTTTTCTGCGCTTAATCTGAAATTTACAGTCGGATTTGATTTTTTTAATATCTCGAAACCGATTCTGCTGTGGATAAATGACGGTTTGATGGCCGTTTTCTTTTTTGTAGTCGGGCTTGAAATAAAACGGGAACTGGTTGAAGGCGAACTCTCAACGGTGAAAAAAGCGATGCTCCCCGCAGCGGCGGCACTGGGGGGAATGGTTGTTCCTGCGCTTTTCTTTGTATTCTTTAACAAAGGCGGAGAGGCAGCAGCCGGATGGGGAATTCCCATGGCCACAGACATTGCGTTTGCCCTTGGTATTCTTAGCTTGCTGGGTAAAAGTGTTCCCGTTGCACTAAAAGTGTTTCTGACAGCGCTTGCCATAGTTGACGATCTCGGCGCGGTGCTGGTGATAGCTTTCTTTTATACTGATTCCATTTCTGTGACCTCGCTTGTTGTCGGAGCAATCACCTATGCAGTGCTTCTCTGGGGCGGAAATAAAAAAATTATGAGTACGGGGTTTTATCTTTTCTTCGGAATTATTCTCTGGGTAGCCATCCTTAAATCAGGTGTACACGCAACCATTGGCGGTGTGCTTCTTGCTACAGTGATTCCGGTAAAGCCGCTTCTGAAAGATCTTGAGCACAAACTGCATCCGTGGGTCGCGTTTATGATAATGCCGGTTTTTGCGCTGGCAAATGCCGGAGTTACCATAGCCGGTTCAATTGGTGAAATCCTGATGAGCCCGGTTTCACTTGGAATTGGATTTGGTCTTATTTTCGGAAAACAGATTGGCATTACGCTCTTTAGCTGGATTACTCTTAAGCTGAGATGGGCAGAGCTGCCGGCCGGAATGTCTATCAAGAGTATATACGGTGTGAGCTGGCTCGGCGGACTTGGTTTCACCATGAGTCTGTTCATAGCCGGACTTGCCTTCTCCGGAAATGAAACACTGCTTGATTACTCAAAGATCAGCATTTTTGCGGCATCCTTACTCAGCGGACTCGCAGGATTTGTTATTTTGAAAATGTACTACAGCAAAAAAGAAGCAAAACAAGTAT
>JADLAF010000118.1 GCA_020848375.1 Ignavibacteriaceae bacterium | reverse complement strand
TCTTAAACAGTGTTATTGTTGCTGTTGCTGCAGTAGTACTGAATCTGCTTCTTGCATCGCTGGCCGGATTTGCATTAGCCCGGCTGCAGTTTAAGGGAAAAAGTTTTTTCTTTCTGGTGGTGCTCGGTGCCATGATGATACCCAAGGAAATTACCGTGATTCCGTTATATACCGTTGTGCTGCGGATTGGGCTTGCTGATACACTGGCCGGAGTAATCATCCCCTTTGCAGTTGAGGGACTTGCTGTTTTTATGATGCGGCAGGCATTTCTGGCTATACCAAGGGAAATCGAAGAGGCAGCCATCATCGAAGGATGCTCACCCCTGATGCTCTGGTGGCGGGTAATGATGCCAATGACACGTCCGGTACTGGCAACACTTGCAATCTTTACTTTCATAGGCACCTGGGGAGATTTCCTCTGGCCGCTGATTGTGCTGAGGGACAGTGATTCCTACACACTTCAGATCGGGTTAAACTCCATGCTGGGCACATTTGTGAACAATTACCGGCTTGTAGCTGCGGGCTCGGTGCTTGCACTGATTCCGGTTATCGCGGTATTCATGATCACGCAGAAATACTTTGAACGGGGAATCCTTTCAGGGGCAGGCAAATAATAAATATGTATATATAAAGAAACGGAAAGCATAATGGCTAAACAGGGAGATATACAGGCACGGCTCAGAACAGCAGATGCACTGCTTGAACAGGACAAATATCAGGAAGCATATTTTGTTTTTGATGAAGTTACAACCGGCTTGATGAAGGCATTGGATGATAGTTCATCTGCGCGCAAACTTTCCAAGGGAGCCGGCTGGGTAGCGGCTCTGCTGACGGGGGGATTTGGCGCTGAGGATTTTATTGTTGTTCCCATGGTCAATAAACTGCTAATGAAATTTCTCGGCATTGATCTTGATGATACCTTACGAATGCTCTTTACTGCTTCCTCACGGAAACTTTTCATCTGCGGACTTGACAGATCGATAGCTGGTTCTGTTTCACAGCAGAGAGTTCTGCTTGATTTTCTGATTGCCTACCGGCTGATCGGTGATCAGAGCGATAAGGGATTTCTGGACAATCTTATGACTTTGATCAATCCCTTTGCTGAGGATTCCGGTATCTCCGGCAGGGAAACACAGCTCAACATCAATGATCTGCTGGCGCAGCTTTTTCCTGAAGTGCAGCGGCGGCATGAGCAGGTGTATTATCTGAACGGTTTGTTATTCCTTTATCTCACTGACAGAAATTTAACATCCAACCGGTTATATCAGGCACTCCTGATGGCTCAGCAGGGGCGGCAGTCTTCTTACCGGGGATCCGGCGGCCGTATATATAACTCCCCCGCTGATGAAGAGGCGGAAAAAGCGAGGTATTACGGTGAGATATTTAACCTGCAGGGGAAAGTCACCAAGGATGATATACGCAAACGCTACCGCGAACTCATGAAGGCATATCATCCTGATAAAATGACCCATGCAACGGAAGCAGAGAAGAAAGCAGCAGAAGAGAAAGTAAAAAAGATTAACGAGGCGTATGAATATTTCAAGAAGAAGTACGGGATATAGTTTTATTCAGTTTTCATCTGCGACATCTGCAGGAGATTTTCACGGGTTTTGATCCGTGTAAATCCGCGTTGCGATGCATCCGTATAATCAGCGTGCAATTTTTAGAGTTAAAAGTTAAAAGAGAAAAGTTAAAAGTGTCCTCATTTTCTCCAACAGCCCGGGCTAAGCCAACGAAGCTGCAAAGAGTATTTCGATCATTATAAATCAGCGCAGCGGAGCATCCGTATAATCCGCGTACAACTGTCGGAGAATGTGCTATATGCCTTGAGACTGATTGTCATCTGTCTGTACAAATTATTTTTTTATCTGCAGGAGAAAATTTTCCGGCAGCTATATGCAGCAGATCTGATGTCAATGCAAAATCCGGCTTTAGTATCCAGGCAAAAAGGCACAGAATGTACATCGTAAATTGTACATTGTTCATTAAAAACATCTTTACTTTTCTATTCTCCTCCACTTCCGTAAATTACCGCCATGTTTCACAAATTTGTCATTCCTATGAAAAAGTACCTGCTTGTTGTTTTGATTCTTATTTCATGCACCTCTTTTGCGCAGCTGACCGAGCCTCTGCCAATTAAGCATCCTACCATCCGGGCTGATTTCCGGTTTTACAAGTACACCGGCAATAAACTCTGGACCATAGGATATAATTTCGCGATCAGGTCATTCATAGGCAGGTCCACAGACCAAGGCGATACCTGGCAGATCGACTATCCTTCAATTTTTAAGCCGGACGATAATATTAATGCTCTGGCTTTTCCGACTGAGACAACCGGTTATGTCGGCGGATCAAATGGAGTCATTTATAAAACCACCACCAGCGGAACAATATGGACAGAGGTAACTGATACTAATGTCTATATGGGAGGTATTAATGACATTCACTTTTTTGATGAGCAGAATGGTTTAGCGGCAGGATCGAACTCAAAAGGGTATTATATGATACGCACCACCAACGGCGGGCAGACATGGACGGGTGTCACCACACCAACAACCTCAACTTGCTATCAGTTTTATTTTGACACTCCTCAGAACGGCTGGGTCACCACCGGCTCGGGCAGATTTATGAGAACGACGGACGGAGGAGCAACATGGACCCTGGCAACCGTTACCGGTACAACTTCAACCATTTATTCAATAAGAAAAGCAGATGCTTCCACCTATTTTATGACCGGTACTGCCGGACAGGTTTACCGGAGCACCGACGGAGGTGTTTCATTTGCCTCCGTTACATCGCCTGCGAATCTTCCATTGTATTCAAGTGAATTCACTGACGCAAATAACGGATATGTATTCGGATCCAACGGCGCAGCATACCGCACCACTAACGGCGGAACAAACTGGACAGTAATTCCAGAACTAGCCGGCGAAGTTATACGCGGCTCTATCAGAATCGGAAACCGGATTCTTACGGCAGGATACCGCAGTACCATGCATATATCAACCGATGCAGGACTGACCTGGACAAACCCGACCAGTCCCTACCGTGATTTCTGGGGAATCTATAAAGAATCCGCTACCAACTACATTACCTGCGGCGACCGCGGCGAGATTCATTACACCACCAACGGCGGAGGAACCTGGACAAGAGTTCCGGTACGCCCCACAACACAGCTTCTTTATGATGTGGTAAAATTCGGCAATTATATATATGCCAGCGGACGCAACGGAGAGTTTCACCGTTCGTCAAATCTTGGCGTCTCCTGGACCTCTTCCATGGTCGGCAGCAACACAACCCGTCATTATAAGATGTTTTTCTTTAATGAGACAACCGGATTCATGGTTAACAATGACGGAAATATTTATTACACGACTGACAGAGGAGCTAACTGGACTTCCCGTTTTATTGTACCCAGCACGATTCTGTATGATATAAAATTTGTGAACACACAGCTTGGCTACGCGGTCGGATCAGGCGAACGAATCTTCAAAACCACAGACGGCGGCACCACATGGGCAAACGGCAATATGGTTTCCCCTGCCGGACAACTGCTTGGTTTATATATGCTCAACGATACGGTCGGTTATGTAACAGGAGAAAACGGCGCGGTTTTCAGAACATACGACGGATTCCAGTCAGTATTCCTTATGACCGATACTGTAGCACTTGCCGGCAAGCTGATGCATGATGTATTTGCTTATGACATCAATAATGTATATGCTGTGGGACAAGGAGGCACCTTCCTAAGGACTATCAACGCAAGCCAGTTCGGACAGTGGGGTCAGACACTTTACGGAGAAGATCTGATTGCTGTTGACGGCAGGGGCTCTCAGGGTTTAGTACTCTGCGGTGCTGACGGAACGGTTTATTTCCATGACGGAATACTTCCTGTGGAACTAACCTCCTTCACTGCTAAAGCGGAGAAGGGTAAAGTTACCCTTGAGTGGATTACTTCATCTGAGGTTAACAACCGCGGTTTCGCCATTGAACGAAACACAAACGGAACCTGGAATGAAATCGGATTTGTTGCCGGTGCGGGGAACTCAGCCGTGGAGAATATATACAGTTACACTGACCGTTACGCACCGGAAGGAATGGTGCAGTACCGCCTGAGGCAGATGGATTTCAGCGGTACGTATGAATATTCTTCAGTTATTGAAGTAAACAACAGTAATGTGCCGGATGCATTTGCATTAGAGCAGAATTATCCGAATCCGTTTAACCCGGCCACAACTTTTAGTTTCACCCTTGCACAGGAAAGTGATGTAACGCTGAGTGTGTTTGACATTCAGGGAAACAAGGTCGCGGATGTGATAAATGAAAAAATGCAAGCCGGAAGATACGCAGTTGACTTTAATGCATCAGAGCTGAGCAGCGGTGTGTATATCTATAAAATAACCGCGGGAACTTACTCGGCGGTAAGAAAGATGACACTGCTGAAGTAATTGTGAATTGTGAATGGTGAATTATGAATTGAAATTTACTTTTGAGTAATCTTATATTTGTTCTGCGTTAATCTGCGTGATCTGCCGGCAAAAAAAAGTTTCCCTCAGATTGCGCTGTTCTTCGCAGAATTCGCCTTAATTATCTGCGTTAATCTGCGTGATCTGCGGGCAAAAAAAAGTTTCCCGCAGATTGCGCTGATCTTCGCAGAATTTGCCTTAATTATCTGCGTTAATCTGCGTGATCTGCGGGAGAAAGAGCTACCCTTCTATCACAAGCAGCCCAAAG
>JADLAF010000117.1 GCA_020848375.1 Ignavibacteriaceae bacterium | reverse complement strand
GTGAATTGTGAATTGTGAATTGTGAATTGTGAATTGTGAATTGTGAATTGTGAATTGTGAATTGTGAATTGTGAATTGTGAATTGTGAATTGTGAATTGTGAATTGTGAATTGTGAATTGATTACTGCGATAAACCGCTAAATTTTTAACTTTTAACTTTTAACTCTTAACTTTTAACTATCTTACCATGTCTGAATTCTGGAACAAACGTTATTCAACGGAAGAATATGTTTATGGTATTGAACCGAATGAATTTTTTAAGGAGCGGTTAGATCTACTCAAACCGGGCACCATTCTACTCCCCGGTGAGGGGGAGGGAAGAAATGCGTTATACGCACTTAAACAAGGATGGACTCCCGAGGCGTTTGACTGGAGCACAACGGCAAAAGAAAAAGCAGTAAAACTGGCCAAGGCGGGCGGATTTGATTTTATATACAACACTTTTTCTTTTACAGACTTTAACGAAAAACCAGGATGTTATGACGCGGCCGCGTTGATATATATACACCTCCCGGAAGCTGAAAGAGCACTGCTTCACCGGAAAGTGATTGCCTCACTTAAACCCGGCGGTGCGTTTATCCTTGAGGCCTATTCAAAAGAACAGCTTGGTAAAAAATCAGGAGGTCCGCAGGATGCAGATTTGCTTTATTCACTGGCTGATCTGGTTGAGGACTTCATTGATCTGGATTTTGAAGTGCTTACCCGCGTGAATATCCATCTGCGTGAAGGAAAATTCCACGAGGGGGATGCCTCTGTTGTGCGTTTCTGCGGAGTGAAGCGCTGAACAAAGTTCTGTTTATATCATACTACTGGCCCCCTTCGGGTAAGGCCTCTCTTCATCTGCCCCTGCAGTTAATAAAACATCTCCCCTCTTTCGGTTGGCAGCCGGTGGTGCTCACGGTTAACGAGGATGGTTTTTCGGAGAGGGATGAGTCACTGCTAAAGGAAACTGACCCGGCGCTGCCGGTGTACCGCACAGACGTTCTTGAACCGTTTGATATATACCGCACTTTTACCGGAAAGAAGAAGGGAGAGCGGCTTGTTGCCTCTGAAACTATTTCAAAAGAGAACCGCTCACTTTCTCACCGTATTTCAGTCTGGATACGAATGAATTTTTTTATTCCCGATGCGCGTGTCGGCTGGTACCACTATGCAAAAAAAGAAATATATAAAATTATCAGTGAGCATACTATCCGTGCCATAGTTGTAGTTGCACCGCCCCACTCCTCCCATCTGGCCGGCTGGCGTGTTTCGCGTGAAAAAGGAATTCCGTTTATCCCCCTTTTTATTGACCCGTGGGTTGATATCGTCTATTACCGGGGCATGAAACGCAGCTCCCTTACCCTGATGATTGATAATTATCTTGAGCAACGAGTACTAACGGACTCCGCCGCCTCAATTTTTGTTACCGCTTCGATGAAAGAGGATTATATACGGAAGTATCCGTCATTAGCAGAAAAAAGTTCGGTGCTTTATTGGGGTTACAGTGAGGAAAATTTTGCAGACCTTAAGCCCTTCCGTAAAGAGAAAGGTGAACCTGTCATCGTACTGCATTCGGGCAACATTTTTGACTATCAGAATATCCCCCTTTTTTGGCAGTATATACAAAGGAAAATAGCAGCCGGGGCTGATATACTGCTCCGCTTTACCGGGAGTGTATCGCCCGGCATCCGTGCAGCAATTACAGAACACGGACTTGACTCAGTTACTGAATATTCCGGTTTTCTTCCTTACGCTGAGGTGGTAAACCAGATGATCCGGGCTGACTTTCTGCTGGTCTGTGCTACCGAAAAACGCCACCTTCCGGGCAAGCTCTTTGAATATATACGGTGTGGCCGTCCGGTTATTGCATTTGGTGATGATAATGCGGAGGTTGAAGCAATATTATGCGAAACCGGCGCCGGAAAACTTTTCGGATATACTGAAACCGGGCGTGACTACTTTGATGAGGTTGATGGAATGACACCGGATATGACTCAGGTTAGCAAATATGACAGAAAACAGGCAGCAGCGCAGCTTGGTGAAATTTTAGATAAAACAACGGAATAATATACAATTAACAAAGATTCTCTGAGTGCTCGCAGTGTACTACCTATGAGGTGAGCTCCGGCATGCGACAAATTTTTTTTTAACGCAGAGTAAGCAAAGTTTTTCGCGAGGAACGCAGAGTTTTAAATTACTGAGTGCGCGTAGCGTACGACCAGTTAATAGGATCGAAACATCCGCTGCCACCAATGAGTGCGCGTAGCGTACGACCAGTTGATAGGATCGAAACATCCACTGCCACCAATGAGTGCGCGTAGCGTACGACCAGTTAATAGGATCGAAACATCCACTGCCACAAATGAGTGCTCGTAGCGTACGACCAGTTAATAGGATCGAAACATCCGCTGCCACCAATGAGTGCGCGTAGCGTACGACCAGTTAATAGAAACCGTTGATCTCCACACCGTCCAATAATTTCAATCATCTGCTTGCGCCTTATAATCCTTTTAATATTGTAAATCCTTTCATCAAATTCCATTATCTAAAGCTCGTGCAGAGAGAGAGAGAGCGAGGGAGGGGGTAGTGCAGACCAACCCTGAATTCCTCATGCGTTAAAACCGATATCTGCATTAACGGTTCTTTTGTGTGAGCGCAGGGCTCAATACCAATCTACTCCCCCTCACCAACGGAGCGGGTGATGTTTTCCGAAGCACCAGGAGTACGTTTACCGCATCCCGCGTTTGTTTACGGCTTATTTTACAGGGGTATCAGCATCCTGGCAACCGCGGGTAATCCTGCTTTTTCAGCCCGGGCGGCCCGTGCGAGGTGGAAAGCACCATAAAATAAGGGTGAAACGATTTTAAAATTATTTTGTGATATGATATAAATCTTTTTTGTTTTGTTAAATAATTAGTATGTTTCAGTCACACTTATAAACATAATCGGAGAATTCCAAATGGCAAAAGCAAAACCAATGACAAAGTCAGAACTGCTGACCAATCTGGCCGCAAAGACAGGCCTCACTAAAAAAGATTGCGCAGGATTCCTTGACACACTCGTTCAGATGGCTTACAAAGAAGCAAAGAAAAGCTTCGTTTTCCCGGGACTCGGCAAATTAGTTGTCGTTCAGAGGAAGAAGAGAAAAGGAAGAAATCCTGCCACCGGTGAAACCATCAACATCCCGGCTAAAAAAGTTCTGAAGTTCAGAATTGCAAAAGCCGCTAAAGATGCAATCTTAGGTTAATTTTGTAAAAGCTCACGGCACTCAATCTGTTGTGAGCTTTTTCTTTTTAAAAACTAACTCTACCGGGGTTTTTAACCTCAGTACTACTAAAACCAAAGGAGCAGCCCCATGCTAAAAAAATTACTTTTATTCCTCTTCGTTGCCTCCGGTGTTTTGTTCTCGCAGACCATAATCATTGATGATTTTGAAGACGGACTTGGCAGATTTGGTCTGGCGACTACCCATTCAGGATCAACCACAGGGGTCCTTCCTGCATTACCAGTGTTAGAAACATCTTTGCCCGCAGTGAGCGGCGTTCAGTCACTCAGGGTTTAACTGATAGATGCACCAGGAGATTCCCTTAATTGGTTCGTCCGTTTTCTTTCCGGTACCGGCACACCCTCAAACAATCTGGCTCTAAATGATACCGGCTTTGTCGGTTACTGGATAAAGACCAACCGTCCTTATCTTTCTGCCTCACTCATCCTGGATGATTTAAACTCAAGTGGAACCGGTGTGAGCACAAATGAAATTGCAGTTCCCATCCCCATCATCGGTGACGGCTCATGGAATCTCTATTCATGGGATATGACCGACACTAATAGCTGGGACCCGTTCATTGCCTCAGGTAACGGAATGATACAGGACCCGGTTTCAATTGATGCAATTGTTTTCAGGGGAACTTTCCCAGAGAACAATAATGATACCGCCACCATCTGGCTTGATAAAGTCAGCTTTAACGCAACCGAACCGCTGCCGGTTGAACTGGTTTCATTCATCGCAACTTCTGAGCAGAATGAAGTCTGGTTGAAATGGATTACTGTTTCAGAACTGAATAACCGCGGATTTGAAATTGAGCGTAAACCAGCAGGTAGTTCATTATGGCAGAAAATTGGTTTTGTTGAAGGACGCGGAACCGCCCAAGGCATGATGGGATATACGTTCACCGACCGTCCATCTGAAGCAGGAAGGTACCACTACCGCCTGAAGCAGGTTGATTTCTCAGGTGAGATTGAATATTCTCAGATTGCTGAAGTTCTGGTTAATGACCTGCCGTCCGAATATGCACTTGGTCAAAACTATCCGAATCCATTTAATCCGTCAACTAAAATTTCTTATTATTTGCCGGAAAAAGGTTTGGTTAATTTGTCAGTGTTTAATATGTTAGGTCAGAAGGTTACTGAAATTATTTCAGGTCTTCAGGAAGCAGGCGAGCACTCAGTTGAATTTAACGCGAGCGGATTAAACAGCGGTGTTTACATCTACACGCTTCAGGTCAACGGGCGCAGCTTCACGAACAAAATGACCCTCCTAAAATAATACAGCTATACCCTTGGGCAGATGTAAACCCCGCGTCTGCCCATTTTTATTTTAAATCCTTCTTCTTCTGTCCCAGTCTTCCCAGAACCGCGTCATAAAGTTCCCTCGGCACCTGTGAGAGTATATACGCCAGAAGGTTTCTTCCCTCTCCTATAGAGTGAAAGAAAGCAATTTCCTTATCATTGGTAATCACTCTCATCATTCCGCGGGTTTTCCCGTCAAAGACACCGCCGTGCAGTTTCACAATTTCACCTACTCTGATCGCAACAGTTTTTTTACTGAAAAAATAATCACTGCCGGTTATCACCCCGTCATTAACCGTAATGGTGAAGGGCATGGTTTTCCAGATACGCAGAAACCAGTAGTTAAACATCAGTATCAGAAAAACCAGAACCGCCGCGTAAAAGTATTCAAACATACGTCCGGTCATACCTCCTAACAGGGGTATAAGGTACAACAGCAGAATAGCTGTCACCATCAAATTGCCGTAAGAGTAGAGGAGGCGGAAAAAAAGATTGTAAGTATAGGTTTTGTTAAATTCAGTGTTCATCCTGTCTGCGTATCTTATTATCATGCAATATAACATTTAACAATTTATCCCTGAAACCAAACACGGCTCTGGCTCATGTGCTTAATCGTCTTTGCGTACAAAACGCAGCCCGGGCAGAAGCTCTTGCTCGCAGCAAACCGCGATGAGTTTTATAAACGTCCGGCTGAACCCGCTGCCCGGAGAGGGGAAATCATCTGCGGCATTGACCTTAAAGCAGGCGGCACCTGGCTTGGCGTGACCCGCGGTGGGAGATTCGCCGCGCTAACCAACTTCCGCGATCTGAAAAATATTAAGCCGAATGCCCCCAGCCGCGGCGCATTGGTGATTAATTTTCTTGAAGGGAAAATGACGCCCGCCGAATATGCCGCCTTGCTAAAAGGCAGAAGCGGCGACTATAACGGATTTAATCTGCTGGTAATGGCAGGGGAGGAGATGATCTGGTACTCAAACATCACTGATGAGGCAGAAACACTTAAGCCAGGTATATATGGGTTGAGCAACGCACATCTTAACACACCATGGCGGAAGAATATTGAAGCAAAAGAAGGGCTCGCTGAACTTATAACAAAGGGCAATGTAACGGAGGAAGAACTGCTTGCTCTCATGCAGAACAGAACTCATGCTCCGGATGATGAGCTGCCTGATACCGGTGCGGGATTTGCACTTGAGAAGTTACTCTCCCCCGTATTCATCCAAAGCACGGGTTATGGCACGCGGTGCACTACACTTCTGCGGATGAGCGAGGAGGATGAAATAATATTCCGGGAGGTGAGCTATGATGAGATGGGCGGAGCAATGTTCAATGTACGATTTACAATGAAAAATGAGTAACCTGACTACTGGCGGTTTGCTACGATTTTTTTTAACGCAGAGTAAAGCAAAGTTTTCCGCAGAGTAACGCAGAGTTTTAAATTACTGAGTGCGAATAGCGTACGACCAATTAATAGGCGAGCACCAAAAAATTTCGAAAATCGCCAAAACAGGTCATAACCTAATTCTTCTGATCCCGACAAAGTCGGGAGACCTATTAATAGAATTCGTAGATACCCTCACCACCCTCTGAATGCGCGCAGCGTATGACCGGTTTGCAGGGTTTTAATTAATCGTGCGTTAGCTTCGCGCAAAGACGCAAAGTATTAGTTTTACCCAATGTCCCCAGTGTCGCCATTGTCCCCCGGTGAAGCAAGTTTTACCCAGATAGTTACTACCAACCCAAACTTTTAACTCTTCACTTTTAACTTTTAACTAAATTCCTGCGGCGGGCTGATGCGGAAGGTCAGTGATACGGTAAGTCCTTCGCCTTCGGGGGAGGTAATGCTCATTCCGACAGCAAAAATATCTGAGCAAAGTTTTATGCTTGCCAGTCCGAGTCCGCTTCCCTGCTGCTCCTGGCGGCTGCGGTTAAACTGCACAAAAGCACCAACGGAGGCAATCTGCTCATGGCTCATTCCGTTGCCATGATCGGTAATTGACAGGCGGTATATATCATCCTCCCGGCGGCCTGACAGATGCACCTTCTTTCCGGGGGAAGAAAATTTAAACGCATTATCAGTCAGCTCAGTCACCATCATCAGCAGGTAGTCATATTGAATTGCAATTTCAGCGGCATCGGTATCAAAGGAAAGATCCTGCTCGCGGATATATTTTTTGCTGCAATTTTTAATTATGCTCTGAAGAGTGCTTTGACTGATTGGGCAGGTTCTTCCGCGAAGGCGGGTTTTTTCTTCTTCATTTTCAGTTAAGATCTGCAGATGGGTGAACATCAGGAATTTTTTTATTGTTTCACGCAAACGCGAGGCGGAGTCAATAATATATCCTGCCATCTCCCGCACATCTTCTGAGGAAAGTAGTTCGTGATCCGTCTGTATGGTTTCAGCAAAACCGAGGATAGCCGCAAGCGGAGTGTTAAGCTCGTGAGGCATTGAAAAACCAATGCTGTCCCGCAGGGCATTCATCTTCATTTCGCTTCTCTGGCGCAGTGCCTCGTTTTTACGAAGCCGGAGCTGAATAGCCGCCAGTAGTTCATTAGCTGAGAAGGGCTTATAAAGATAATCATCCGCGCCCAGATTCATCCCGCGCCGTATATCATCGGGGTCAGACTTACCCGTGAGAAAAACAAAAGGGATAGTATCGGTCAGGGGATTATCCCTTAGCCGGCTGATAACCTCATAACCGTCCATACCCGGCATAACCACATCGCAGAGGATCATATCGGGCTGGAGTGACAGAGCTTTCGAAACACCGGACTGACCATCCGGAGCTGATTCCACCATGAAACCCTCCGTTTCCAGTATCTGGCAAATACCTTCCCTGATACCGGAATCATCTTCAATTACAAGAATTTTCTTCATGATGACCGGAGAAAGATTTAAAAATTAGTGATTCAAGATTCAAAAAGAAGAGTAAATAAAAAAAGGAAGAATGCACAAAACCCACATGTTTAGCTGGAAAAATAGAAATTATTGGCGGTTTTAGGAGTTTGTGCGGCGAAAGTGAGGAGGTACCCCAAGTTTAATTGAAAAACCGGGGGTAATTGAGTAAATTTGCACTTCTGAATAAAATGCCCCTGTAGCTCAGTAGGATAGAGCAGCAGTTTCCTAAACTGTTGGTCGGAGGTTCGACTCCTCTCGGGGGCACAAAAAGACAGATGAACCGGGGAAAGTTCTTTGCGCTTCTGCGGTGGTTCGTATCGATGCATCTCAAAGCCGGAAAGGTTTCCCGCAGATTCCGCAGATTCCGCAGATTCCGCAGATTCCGCAGATAAACGCAGAAATAGCATGCCAAACAATGATTTCCAGTCCGTGAAAAATCTCCAGATACAAAGCCATTAGAAAAGAAAAAACTCTTTGCGCTTTGGCGTCTTTGCGCGAGGTAATCAGCTTCCGAATTTGTTCCGATCTGTGGTGATCAGAGCTGCCTTGGCATCCGTTTAATCAG
>JADLAF010000116.1 GCA_020848375.1 Ignavibacteriaceae bacterium | reverse complement strand
TGCTTGTCGGCGCTGCCATGCCGGGGGTGCTGATTGAAACCGGGTTCGTAAGCAACGACCGTGACGCAGCATATATCCGCAGTGAAGAGGGGCAGAATGACATCGCCTCTTCCATTCTGGATGCGGTGAAGTCATTCAAGACCTACTATGAAAAAGAAATAAAAGAAGATTAAAATAATTGATAATGGAGAGTGGATAAGGGATAATTGTGAATTGTAAATTGAAAATTAAATTTACACTCTCTATTGCCCCGGCTATTCTTTATTTATATATATCTCCTCTGCGATACTCTGCGCTAAACTCTGCTTTACTCTGCGTTAAATACGTCTGCCAGGGCTTCTGAACAAATTCTTTTATTCACTATCTGTGGCTAATTCCTCAAACGAAACGCCAAACCCCTCTGCAAAGTACTTTTCATACTTCGCGCAGAATGCATTGTACTCTTTTACTGCCAGATGCGGCTTCTTCCCCCTGATGTATCCCTTTATTTTTAACTGAAGTCCGGTTTCAGAGAACTGGTCAAATTCAAAGTAGAGCAGCCCCAGCTTAAGCAGACGGTCGGGGGAGCTTCCATCACAGCGCTTTGAGAGAATATCCAACGCATCCAGTGCCAGACTGCTATACTGTTCAGCAAACGGGTCCAACCATTCGCAACTACTATTTTTTAGCAGTAATCCTTTTCCCAATAACTGAATCGCTCGTTCATCCAAAGCACTCTTTGGTTCTTCGGCAGTTTTCAGCTTTTTAAAAACGTAAATGCCTTCTCCGAGGTCACAATAGAGATTACCGGTAGCAACTAACAGAGTATGATCGTTGGTTTCCACCTCAATCTCCGGGAAGGATTCCAGTGACTTCCGAAGTGCGCTAATGGTTACCTTGCGATTATTACTGCGCCGTGCTTCATCAAAATCACTCCAGAGAGTTTCATGAGCAAACTGATAACTCAGCGGTTTTCCTTTCATATATTTAAACAGAATCATCTGAAGGAAAAGCTCTCTGATCTTGCCCTTTATTTCACCTGATATATCAACTCCGTTTTCATCTATAACACGGAAGTCACCTATAAGGTAAATACCCGCAGCGTTCCTGTTGTTTTGCATGACAACCGGTTCATAGATCCGGGCTTCTGCACCATCAAAACGCGCTTCATACAGCGTCCTGCTTTCTCCCCCTGCATCATCTTCGTCCGGATATTCCGGTACCACAACAAATCTGCTGCGGAACTTCCAGATAAAACCCACCAACAACAATCCCAGAGCAACCGGGGCAAAAAGTAAAAACCAATTTCCCCCTGCATTGACTGCATATTTATTTTTAACTGACTCAAACTCCTCCTTTGAGTAATGGGGCAGATATAAACGCAGAAACTGAATGGCGTCTCCTGGCTCTCTGTCATATTGCAGCACTGCATACAGTACCTTTTTATTCCGTGATTGCATCAGTGCCAAATTTCTTACTTTGTCAGGCAGCCGGTAGCTTTTCAGATAATCGCCTACTTTTTCAGGGACGCTCATCCCCTCTCCAATGGCGGCCACATAGATATCATGAACATACGGCGCATCATTATTCCCGCTGAATATATATATCTTTTTAAAATCTTCTGACCACATCAGAGTCCGGCTCATAGCTTGAACCTGCCCAATACCTTTTTCAGAAAGTGACCAGTATTTCTTCAGCTTCTTATTTCTCACATCCATCAAGTATAAATCATAATAATGAAGCCACCCCTTCCTCTGGTCTCCGTCCTCATTTCCTGTTCCGTAAGCCATCCAAAAAGTTCCCGGTCCTGGTCCTTTCCCCAAATACAAAACGGTTCTCGGTGCAATCGGGTCTCCATCATATTCAAGCTCCTCCCAGATTTTTTTCTTAAAGTCATATATATAAAACTCCTTATTCGTCCGGTACCAGCCATATCCTCCAAAGCGGTAGAGTTTATCTTCTTCCTGGTCATGAAAAATTCCGGCTCCAAAATACTTCCACTCTTCTTCATAAGACTCGCGCACCGGAGTCCAGGTTTTTTTCTTTATATCATAAACTGAAACTTCAACCGGACTGCCAAACATTGCATAAACTTTTGAACGCTCATGGTCAATAAAAGGTTCATTTAATCTGTAATAACGTTCATTGGCATAAACTCCTTCTTCCAATTTCTGAAGATCAGGCGTAAATTTGATATAATATGATTCGCCAAAAAAAGTTATCTCACCTCTCAGAGTGTCAATAAGCACCACAGCGTGAAACTCATCCTTAATCTGTGTCATACTATGCGTTTCCCACCCAAAATGTTTAGGGGCGATCCATTCACCAAACTCCTGCCGGCCGTGCAGGTCTGATTCATTGTCATGCACCAGAGTGCCGCTTACTTCATCGAGAGGGTAATAGTGTTGTAATTGGCCGCCCGTAAAGATGCGTATATCCCTCAACCCCATAGAAGGCGTTTCATGATCAACACCCCTGCCGAACGTCAGATATATATCCTCCGGGTAATCAATAGTGGCTTGTGCTTTACCGCTGAAGGAACCGGCATGCACCACTATTTCCTTTTTTCCCTTATCATATTTCAAAGTTAATTTTTTCCACTGCAAAAAGCCAAGCTCGCTTTTAAGCAGTGGTATCCTGAAAATTTCGCGAGTGCGGAACTTTACAACTGAAATGTAGGAAGTATCTGAATCGGTAACAGACGAATACACCAGTTCAAGCACTGCTTTTTCATCCGGACTGTTAATCGTTAATATCTGTCCATATCGTTTTGGATGCCAGATGTAAAAATCAAAAGAGATAGTAAAATTATTTCCGGGAGCTAACAGCCCCTCATCCGGAATGGTCAGCCGGCTGCGTTCCAGGTGTGGAATATTATATTTATTGTACTTTTCCTCCTCAGAAAAGGATATATGATTCCCGCTGAACTCAAGTCCATACCTCCCTTTGCTGTCGGTCTGACCAAAAGCCAGGACAGTGAAAAAACCTGCAATGAGAACAAACGATAAAACTTTCAAATGATCCCTGGACCCGCCAATAAATAATCAATAAAAATTTGAAAACTACTTAAATGATCAAGATTTTTCTTACAGAGAGACTTGAGATTAGAAAAATCTTATGTGACGCTGAATAAAATTATGCTAGGAAGATATCAGGTTAAGATTTTCTTTCCTGCAAACAATTACAAAATCCTTATCTGTTGATGCAATTGTTTTTACTTTGTGAACCTGGCAAGTCGCAATAATAATTGCATCATTGGGTAACAAGTTATACCGGTTCATTAAGACAATAGACTGATCAATAACCTTGGCATTCGTTTCCAAAATGTCAAACAGTTTATATAATTTCAGCACATCACCCTCACATACAACTGATGGAATTAGTTTGTTTTCCTTAATTGTTAGTGGTGATTTACCAGTAGAAAATCCAATAGAATGATATATAATCTCACTAAAAACTATCGAATTAATGCAATAACTTTCAAAATCATTTAGAATTTTCTGAAAAAAGCCCGGGTTATTACCTTTTAATTGCTCAATTATCACAGAAGAGTCAATAAAACACTTCATAACTATTGATTATACCAATCACTCTCATTGGGGACATAACCCTTCTTGGCTTTTTCAAAAAATCGGTTGGCTATTTCAATTTTGGCCTGTTTACTTTCACGGGCAATTCTTCGTAATTTTTTAATTGCTTCATTAATCCCTTTCGACCGAAATTTAATTTTCCTGCCAGGGATTGAAATATTTACTTTTTCTTCCATACAAATCTTTCCAGATATTATAATAAAATTTAGGAAATTTCATCCAATTTTGAACCTAAATTTTGAGGTATTATTTAAGAACAGATTTGGGAAAAATTCATGCTTTTCCGGGTTTCCTCCAATTGTCCCTTACTTTTTCTGCTGAATTCTTCATCATTTCGTGCTATTTTGCAGTAATTCAAAAAAAAAATATCATTTACATGACAAAAACGCAGATCTGGTCAACTATCTTTTTAGTGCTCTTTATAGCCCTCTTCTTCCTTCACAAGGCAACCAAGGAAGATGCGACAGTTAAACCTGCCATGGGGGAAAATTACGGTGATACCCAGACTCAGGAAAGTACCGCAACCGGGTTTTCGGCCGAGGAAGCTGTGGTCAACTGGGGCTGCAACACCTGCCATGGTCAGGATCTCCGCGGTACACAAATGGCACCGCCTCTTTACGGGCTGAGCGAGTTTTATGACCGGGACAAACTTACCAACTATCTCCGCAACCCAAACTCGTTTATGGACTCAGACCGCTTCAGGGAGTTCAAACAAAAGTATAAAAATATTGTAATGCCGGCCTATAACAACAAAGATATAAAAGAGCTCGGTAAAGTAGCCGACTACCTCCTCGGACTGCAGTAAATGTGATTCCCAGCAGGCACATGATGCATCTGACCTCCGGTAAATCTGATCCCCTGGTACCGGAAACATCGTGTGCCGGCAGTTTTTCCCTTTCCCCTGATTCTCTTTATTTGCACAAAGAGATCTTATCTCACTCAGCAGATGGTATATGATGGAAAAATTCAGCATCATCAAAGAACTTGTCATCATCCTCTTTTTCTCGATTCCCATAATCGCCATTTTCAGGCGGATAAATCTTTCATCTGTTATCGGATTCCTTTTCACCGGAATACTGATCGGTCCTTACGGGCTGGGGGTAATTAGCACCAGTTCGGAAATTGAAGTAATTGCTGAAATCGGAATCATCCTTCTTATGTTTAGTATCGGAGTTGAGTTTTCCGTCCGTCAGCTTTTGCAAATGTGGCGGACAATGTTTATCACGGGGGGAGCTCAGGTTATTCTGACTGTAGCGGCGGGATGGGGTGTGAGCTCTCTTACCGGGCTTCCGCAGAAAGAATCTCTTTTTATCGGAATACTCATTTCACTTTCAAGCACCGCGGTTGTTCTGAAACTTCTTGCAGACAAAAATGAACTGGGCACTCCTCACGGCAAGTCCACTGTTGGTATTCTCATTTTTCAGGATATCGCAATTGTTCCGCTGATGATTTTAGTTCAGGTACTTGGGGCTGACTCCGAGATGTCAGGCGGAGCGATTGCTTTAAAAATTCTGCTCTCCTTTGGCGGTATCGCTGTAATCCTGTTCTTATCAAGAAAATTTATACCTTTACTGCTCCGATGGCTTGCCGGTGTGCGCATCAGGGAGGCCTTTACCGCGGGGACTATTCTGCTGATTCTCGGTACGGCGTATATATCGGAGGAGATAGGACTGACTTTTTCCATCGGCGCTTTTCTGGCCGGAATCATCATCTCCGAATCAGAATACAGTCATCAGATCGTTTCTGAAATGCTTCCGCTTAAGGATTTGTTTAATTCAATCTTTTTCGTTTCAATCGGACTTCTGCTCAATGTTGCTTTCCTGGCTGAAAATTTCTTTCTTGTCGGAACAACCTTCGCGGTGCTTATCATAATTAAGACAGGTATTATTGTCATCATCCTTCTCCTCCAACGTCAGCGGTTAAGCAACGCGTTGATGACGGGACTATCGCTTGCGCAGATTGGTGAGTTTTCGTTTATTATCGCGCAGACCGGAATTAAAGAAGGGCTGCTTTCAGCGGAGATGAATGATACCTTTCTTGCTGTTTCAATTTTTTCGCTGTTCCTCACACCTATTATCATGTCTTTCTCCTCAAAAGTGGCTGACCGTTTCCGGTCATTCAGCGGAGAGCTCTCTCAGACCGAAAACCCCGGGCTTAAGGATCATGTCATTATAGCCGGCTTCGGCTTAAACGGAAGAACCGTTGCCCGCGTTCTTAAAGACACCGGAATAAAGTATCAGGTGATTGAATACAATCCCGACCTGGTGCAGTATCACCGCAATTTGGGTGAAAACATTATGTATGGCGATATAACCCGGAAAGAGATTCTTACACACGCCGGAGCAGAAACCGCGCGGGTGATGGTTTTTGCCGTGTCAGATGAAAAATCAACCATAGCGGCTTTGCATCTGGTTAAAGAGATTAATCCTGATATATATACTATTGTCCGCACCCGTTATGTGCGTCAGGTTGAAGTTTTCCGCGATCTTGGCGCGTCTGAAGTAATACCTGATGAACTTGAAACCTCACTGATGATCTTCAGTCGTGTTCTCAGGAAGTACCGCTTCCCCACAAATATCATCATGAGGCAGTTAAGCATCCTGCGGAGCAGGTCTTATCAGTATTTGCTCACCAGGCCGGATGATATTGCCATTCTGGACCACGTGCAGAGGGTGCTCGCGGAAGGACTCACCGAAACCATATATATTGAGCCGTCAAATCCGAATATCGGCAGAACTTTGAAAGACCTTAACGTACGCGCGATAACAGGTGCCACCGTGCTTTCAGTCATCCGCACCGGCAGAATTATATCAGCTCCGCAGGGCACTGAGGTTGTTACCGAGGATGATCAGTGGCTCATCACCGGAAACCATAGTCAGGTTGACTCAGCCGCAAAACTGCTTACAGGAGCAGAAGAAATTGATAATTGATAGTGGAGAATGGAGAATTATAATGAAAGCGATTGTATATATATCAATAAATCTTCCTGGGTGCAGAAAAGTAAGATCACACCACATGACATCTCTTCAACAAGTCCCATAGGGACGATATATTAATAACACTTACAACACCCACACCACCGCAAGCCCCAGAGGAGCGGCATGTTTCAGGAATTTCTGTTAACCATATATAAAGTATGGATGGATTTAGCAGAAATGAAAACACCCCGCCTTATGTTTAAAAAAGCCGGGAACCGGCACTAAACCATCTTACAGATATCCCTTAATCAAATCCTCGGTCTTTGCGAGAGGTACAATATAAACATTCTCCTTTATCTGAACGGTATCCTTCCCCGGATAGATGATTATCCCCGTCCGGCAGTCAAGATCATTCATCCCCTGGTAAAAACCCTTTGACACTGACGGTGCTGATGAAAATTTAATTTCTATTCCGATTACCGGCTTCTCTGCTTTGGTGATTACCAGATCAATCTCTGCACCGCCGGATGTTCTGTAAAAATATCCACTACATCCAGCCGGCAAAGTTGAGAGAATTTGCTCAATAACATATCCCTCCCAGATATGCCCCAAAAGCGGATTCCCCATAAGCTGCTCAAATGTTCCTGTTTGCAGCAGCGCAAGCAGAACTCCCGAATCGCGTATATATAGCTTCGGTGATTTTACCAGACGCTTTCCGAGGTTTGCATAATATGGACTTAGAATTCTGACCAGAAAGGCATCATGCAGAATAGCAGCGTATTTTTTTACGGTAGGTGCTGAGATCCCAAGCGCAGTCGCAAACGATGCTGAATTCCATAAACTCCCCTGCGCCTGTGCCAGTATCGTCCAGAATCTCCGCACTAATGAAACCGGCATCCCGATACCAAACTCCTGCAAATCACGCTCAAGCAGTGTCTGGATAAATGCGGTTCTCCACATCAGACTGGTCTCATCATCTTTAGCCAGATAACTTTCCGGATATCCCCCCCTTACAAAATGCTTCAT
>JADLAF010000115.1 GCA_020848375.1 Ignavibacteriaceae bacterium | reverse complement strand
TCTCTGACGCAGTTATCCATTTCAATTCAGCAGAAGTGCCTGAGACAGATGCGGCAAATGAAGTCAGCTCAACCGGAACAACTCCCCAGGTATATATACCAATATCATCTAAAAACCAGCCGTCCTGGTGTATGCTTCCGTCTGACCCAAGTTCAAAACGAAGTTTAATGTTTTGTCCGGAATACGACCCAAGGTCAATTTCTTCCTGCACCCATCCGCTCTGAGTTCCTTCATAAAGAGGAGCTCCTTCCGGAACCTGTTTCCCTTGCCCCGCTGCAGGTTTTGTAAATCTGCCGGCAACCGGCGTCCAGGTTGAACCGTCATTGGTAGAAATTTTTACAAATCCCGCATCCCAGTCAGCTTCTATAAACCAGCGCGACCAGAAAGTTAATCGCGGATTTGGGACTCCGATCAGATTAATCCCGTTTGTAGTAGTCATGGTGACTGTTGCATTTGCCACATAGTTTCCGGCTTTGCTGTCAGTGTAGGAGTTCGGTGAGCTGTTGTAGCTGGATGTAGTTGCCTCCCACTTAGGTGTCGCGGGACTCGCGGTAATAGTCCAGAGAGAAGCCGGATTATTTGTCGTATCAAAAAATGTATATACCGGCATACCGATTATAATACGCACCGTATCGCTGCTCATCATAACTCCCTGTGAGTTGATCTTAATAACCAGTTTATGCTCGGAGCCGATTGCCGCATCCGGTGCAATTGTAAACGAAAGTGGCGCTGTGACCTGAAAATCGCTTCTTGCGCTTATGGAGTCAATCTGTACTGTGCCGCTTCCGGTGGTTATCTGGGCAGATGCGCTGGCAAGGGAGAGATTCAGATTATACGCTGCTGAGAGTCCCTTATTCTTTAACTGCACAAACATCTGCGCGGTTTCCCCCTGTCCGAAATACTGACGGTCATAACTGACATTCTTCTTTGATACATAATCACCAGCAACCCATGCGTAGAAGAGATTCGGAAAAAGATTTTCCTGAACGTGGGGATATATACGCGACTGAGGCGGCCAGAAACCGTCTGAGGTAGTGCCAACCTCTGGTGTCATTGCAAGAATTTTCCCTCTTGTGGTCAGATCACCGTCATACATAAAATCATCACTGTTGCCACGGGTAGAGTAGCCAACCGTCTGCATATCAGTTCCCGGTGAATATCCGTTAAACTGTGTCATCTCGTTTGCATATTCACGGAAAATCATTGAGTCAGGTGTTTCGTGGGAAAGAGCACCATAAGGATATATAAGAAGATTGCTGTAGGTATGGTAGTTCAGCGCCACTCTGAACTTACGGCTGTTCACCAGATCACGCAGCGCCTGTGTTTCTGGTTCAGAAAAAGGAGCGGTACCCCGGTATGTATCGGAAGAAGGAGAGGTACTTGAGCCGCCATTCGGTGCGTTCCAGTATGCCTGAGGTCCGTAGTTGCGGTTCAGATCAATTCCGTAAGAGCTTCCGTTGTTCTTTCTGTTTTTTCTCCACATCCCTCCGCCGTTTGGGTTTGTTGTGCGGTTATGTTCGTAACCATCCGGGTTAACCACCGGAATAAAATGTAACTGCCGGTTATCAACCAGGTATTTTACCGATGGGTTTGTAGCATAGTTCTCAAGCAGGTAATACATAAAATAAATGACGGTCATCATTCCACCTGGTTCACGCGCATGGTGCATTGCGGTGTAAAGTGCTTCGGGCTCAAACTCTTCCATATCCGGGTTATCAGAAATCTTAACCATATATATCGGACGGTTTTCAACGGTTGAGCCGATCTGAATTTTTGAAGTTATCAGATTCGGATACTTCACCTTCATGCTGTCAAGCTGGGCCATTGCTTCGGCAAAAGTATAAAATCCGGCAAGACTTCCTAAACCAAAACCTTCGACTCCGTATTGTTCTTTGCTCTCCCGTCTGAGCGCGGCGGTTTCGGCTTCGCTAAGGGAAGGTAACTTAGAAAAATGCTCCGCCCAGTCCTCAATCAAAACGTCCATCCGGTAACCTCTGCGGTTTAGTTCGGCGTATGCATTCTCATCCATAAAGATTACGTAACTGCCATCCTTTTCAACTATGGCGTGCTCTACATCAGCCCCAAGCTCTTCCATTTCACGAAGCTGGGTCTGAGGGCTGGGGACAAATACCTTCACCTGTTTAAAAGTCTGGCTCTGGACGGTAAAGGTGATAAGCAAAAGCAAAAGTGCGGCGAAAAAGCGGATCATGGGCTGTATTCCGGTTAAATTTTGATGTAAACCGGAAAAATAGGGGAAAATTTGGAAAAAATCAGGGGATATTTAACGACTGGAGGAGGAATTTTTCATGATTGGTGAACCTCCTCCTCCAGAGTCAAATTTGGGTTATCTCACCAGACTCATCTTTCGGCTGATGCTCATTCCGCCGTTCACGACAAGTGTGTAAATATAGACTCCCGAGGCAAACCTCTTCCCGCTGAAACGTGCCGTATGACGCCCCTGATCATACAGTCCGTCTGCAAGTTTTACGATTTCTTTTCCGAGCATATCATATACCTTCAGCAGGACGTGGCTTCTGGTTTTAAGAATAAACGAAATCTCCGTTGTTGGATTAAACGGATTAGGATAATTCTGCATAAGCTCAAATGAGTCCGGTATCTCCGTTATATCTTCCACCGCAGTAAACGGCGGATATTTTGCCTTGATATTATCAACATGAAGATATCCGGTATATACATTACCCGGCACTCCGCTGCTTCCCATCACCAGCGTTACCGCGGTAAGTGTAAGCGGATATACCACCGTTGCGTTCCTCGGAAGTGTTGCCCGGATGGTTTCAAAAACATTAGGATTTGACAGTGTTTTATGACCCATCGTACGGTATTTTGCGCCGTTCATATCTTCAAAATCAAAGAAGATTCTGTGAGATGGTCCATCCCCCTTTACATCAACCAGAATAGAATCCGGTACTCCGTATATCAACCGGTTAGTCTTTAAATATATATAATTATACATACCCTGCACAAAGGTAAAACGGTAATCAAGCCGCAAAGAGCTTCCGCCGGCTGAAGAAAGCGTATCTGCAAGTGATATGGATGTATATATAGAGTCATAATTATCACCGCCGACCGTCCATCCGGCCAGTGATTCAACAGAATCAACGGTGCGATAACCCATACCCACCTCTACACGCACCGTGGCAGTATCCGCAAAATTCTGAAAGCGTGCAATAACTTTTGTAACACCGGGAGAGGCACCCTTAAACTGACCGACTCCGTCTATCCTTCCAACCAGAGTGTCTGTAGATGTCCAGGTGTAATTCTGCTGTGGAATAACCTGCTCAACTGAATCTGTATCAAACGCCTTAGCCGAAAAAGCCAGCAGCCGTGTAACATCAGTCACCGCTAATTTAGGCACTACCTGTATATAATTAAGCGCCTTGGATATTATCAGCGCGCTATCCTTAATTCCGCCATAAGAAACTACAAGATATCCTGTATCGGCTACTGCTCCGGCCATATATATGCCTCCCTGTGTTACGGTACCCAAAGAAGGTTTGCTGAGGGTAAATCCGATTGTTCCGGGAGGTATCGGTATCGGATTAAAGTATTCATCAGTCGCCGATGCAGTAAAGGTAACACTGTTGCCGGCAAAAACTTTCGCCATTTTAGGATATAACTCAAGATGACTCAGAGTTCCTGAAGGTGCAGTGGAAACTACCAGGAGTGCGTTTGCAACAGAGCGCTCACCACCCGGGTCTGAGGGAGAGTTCATCACCTGAGAACGTACCACCATTGCAGTTGATCCGCCACCGTCAAGGTTTACTCCCTGATAGATACCATGCCTGAGCATCAGGTTTGCAAATTCAGTCAGATTCATCCCGGCGCTTAAACCAACCTGACGTCCATCAACGGTAATCATATAAAAAATTGTTGTGTCAGCATTAAAGCCCACACCTGTCCTCGGATGGCGTGCGGTAACAAATGGGTCTCCCAGATTCAGATTGGCAACGGCACCGTTTTCAACAATAACCGGCCGACCTCCCACCATACCCAGCAGTTTGTTAACCGAAGGCATCAGATTCATAATCATTCTTACTGTATCTCCTTTTACCGCACGGCTCGAAAGAAGAGCTGAGGTGGTACCTGCTCCTGAGAGTACGATATGATTTGCCAATGGGTGACTTCCGCGTCCCGTCCCGACTGAATCAACCACACAATAAACTGTATCATTCATTCTCCAGCCCCCGATGGGTCGGAGCATTACTTCCGTACCGCTGCCATCTGTGCCGGTTGTTGCGCCGTAAAAGGTGTTATAGTAATACACCTTGCCCGTATCGCGGGCAACGTTAATGTCACCAAAGGTTGTGCTGCTTCCGTTCTTAAAAATCACTTTCCCGGAGAAGGAAGGTTCGGTTATGCTAAGATTATTTTGGTCATTAAAGCCCAAAGCCGGCCAGCCGTTTTCCCTCTTGGTTATCAGCCCATTGCCAACATGAGTATTAACAGTCGCACCGCTTGCTTCAAAAAAGTCCGCGTTTACTGCTCCTACAACCCAGTGACTAGAAAAATTTCTACGGGCGGCCATCTGGCTGGTTGTTTCCCGCCCGCCTGAGATTCGGTCAAGCGCCTTCACGGATTCGAGCTTTATGTAAGGATTGGTAAGCTCAATCCTGAGGAGATCGATGCTCCACGGAATAAGTGAGTCAACCAGCTTTGTGTAAGTTACACCCGGACCCACAGTCCTGTGCGCAATGGTATCCTGCTGATTTTGAGGGAGTATGACCGAACCGATCAGAACGAAGAGCGTAAGTAGTGCCGAAAGTTTCATTGGTAAACCAATTGATGAATAAAAACAAACCTTAAAATAAGTATGAATTATGAATTATGAAGTATGAATCAAACATTTTTTTAAAGGATTTTTACAGTCACGATCTGCTTAAGCCCTCTCAGAAAAATCTCATATTCTTATTTAGCTAATGAAACGGAACCATACTCAAAGTGCTTAAGGGAATTAAAAAAACCTGAGAATACAAACAACATCTCTTAAAGAGCAGAACTGAATGACTCATTCAACACTTCACACTTCTTACTTAATTACTCAGCCGGTAACTGACCTTCAGTATAATCTGCTTTTGTTCAGCATAAGATGACGGAATCATGGTTGTGGTTACATCATTCACCACGAGATATATATATGAAAGGGGCTGAAACTCAAACGAAGCCCGGACGTTTAGTGCGGTGGTCTTTGTCAGGGAGTTATACTGATAAAACAAATTCAAATGAGCGCGCGGGTTCATTGAAAGCCGCAGTTCCGGAGCAATCACTGAAACATGTTTGTTCTCATTAAACATCCCGACTCCTACTAAATGATAATAGTCCCAGTTTGATGCAATCACCAAATGGGGAACCGGATTATATCTCATCCTGATAGTGTAATGCTCCAGGCGGCCGTTATAAAACTCCCCGCCGTCATACTGCACACTTCCGCCGATGAAATATGACTGATCGGAAGTCAGTTTTACTGCGTAACGGAAGTAGTCATACTCTCCCTGATTTATCATTATGCCGCTCAGCGAGTACATTCTTTTTGGTCTTTGCCAGTTATAATTTAAGTATGACTCAAACAGAGTGTTGTCTTGCAACCGCACCATTAATGGAATCAGGGAAACATAGCCCTCACTCAGCTTACCGCTGCCTGCGTCATAGTAAAACTGACCGAAGCCGCCCGGCTCAAATGAGCGTATATATTTCGGCTTCCATTCGGGACGAAGATTAAAAAGCGCATAAGGATATGTCATCATCAGATTGCTGCCTATCTGATAACCTGCATCGGCAAGATAATTTGCTGATATAACATTATTAACCATCCCCAGCGCGCCCCATGATTCAACATTACTGACCGAATGATACAGCGCAAAACCGTCACCCCTTCCGTGCCAGGTCTTTGAACCTGAAACCGTAAACTCTGTTGAAAAGGTCTTTCCTAATCTGAAAAATCCGTCCGCTGAAAGCGTTGCATTTGTTTTTCCTCCGGGTGCTGCAGTAGTGGCTGCATCGCTGCGCACGGTCATCAGTGCACCAAGCGTTGACCTGTTTCCGGTGAACTCCTTTAAGCGCAGCACTCCAAAATGTGAAGCGGGCTGATTTGCCGAAGCTTCGTGATGTATATACAGTGCTCCTATGTTTCTTTCTGTTGACTTGCTCACATATCTGGCTCCGCCGGTAACAGAAACCGGATTCCCCGCTGCATCCAGACCAATCCTCCGGCTGAAAAAAGGATAGAACGAATTGCTCCACCCCGTTGTGAAAAGTTTCTCATTCTCCAGAAAAAATCCTCGCTTTTCCGGGAAGAAAAGTGAAAACCTGGTGAGGTTAATAACCTGGTTGTCCACTTCTGCCTGGGCAAAATCAGTATTATACGTCAGGTCAAGCACCGAAAACGGATTAACAGCCCACTTGACATCAACCCCAGCTTCTGCTTTGTATCCTTTTGCGTCAGTGTACCGCTCGTCAGAAACAAGTATATACGGCTGTATATCAAGATTAAGAGGAGCCGGCGGCGGATGTATTCCCTTTAATCTTCCTGCATAGTCCATCCTGTATCCCGAAAAAGCTCTGGGATAAAGCGACCATGCGGTAAACTGATTCATTCTTCTGATTGATCGTGCAAAGTTTATTCCCCACTCATCTTTACCAGACGGGTAGCGGAGTGATTTCCAGGGGATGATAATTTCAGCATTCCAACTTGAGTCGGTTATTGAAGTGCGTGCATCCCAGACTGCATTCCAGTTGCGTTCGAAGAGCATATCTTCAAAGACCTGAATATCACGCAGCGCGCCGTAAGGATTAATCTGAAATGAAAGAGAGGTTTTACCGTCAAGAAATGAGTCAAAATTTATCCCGAAGAAATCAGTTTCAAAAAATTCAAAATCGCGCCTGAAGCCCTGAGCACGCAGTCCCTTTCCCTCCGGTTCATCATAACACACCGCCCCGATATATAGTGCTTCATCATCATAAAACACTTTTACCATAGTCTGAAATGAAGGAGCTGCACCCTGCTGAGGGTCAATCTGATAAAAGTCTCCGGCCGGTGGAGTCCACATCCAGACTTCTTCATTTAGTACTCCGTCGAGTGTTATCTCCCCCTGCTCCCGTGAGACCTGATAGGTCCGCTTCTCTTTTGGGGGCGGAAAAACCTCGCTGTTCTGGGCATAAAAAATTGCCGCCGGACAGAGGATAAGAACTATTTGGAAAAATTTAAGAATTTCTACTCCTGGTTTCTTGTTGGTAAACTACCCTAATCCATGAAGAACCCATGCAAATATTGCAGAAATATATGAAAAAACCAAATTCTTCATTCGTTTGAATTCGTGGCAAAACCTCTCTGAACTTCGTATCTTTGTGGTTGAAATTTCCAAAATTGATAACCAAGAGCGAACTTAACATAGATGCGTCAAAGCAAAATTTTCATCCCTACCCTGAAAGAAGTACCAAACGATGCCGTTGTGCCCAGCCATGTTTTCATGCTGCGCGCAGGTATGATGAGACCTCTCGGAGCGGGAATCTATTCCTTCCTCCCACTTGGCTACCGTGTAGCTAAAAAGGTAATGGAAATTATCCGGCAGGAAATGGATGCCATAGGCGGACAAGAATTTCACCTTCCTGCCCTCAATCCGCGCGAAATCTGGGAAGAAACCGGCCGTGTTGAAGCTTTCGGGGATATCCTCTTTAGCGTAAAGAACCGCGACTACGTCCTTGCACCTACTCACGAGGAAATCATAACATATCACGCTCGCAAGGTTGTCCGTTCTTATAAAGAAATGCCGCAAATCTGGTATCAGATACAAACCAAGTTCCGTAACGAGCCCCGCCCTAAGAGCGGCGTTCTTCGCGGCCGCCAGTTTACCATGAAAGATGCGTACTCCCTCGACTCATCATGGGAAGGTTTAGATAAATCCTACGCACTGCACGATCAGGCCTACCGGAAGATTTTTACCCGCTGCGGGCTTAAGTTCTTCGTCGTAGGTGCATCAAGCGGAGCAATGGGAGGAAGCGGTTCAGAAGAGTTTATGGTAAATGCTCAGGCGGGTGAAGATACTGTTGCGCACTGCGAGCACTGCGGATATGCTGCCAACGTCGAAGTGGCAACATCCCGCACCCCGGTGGTAACACGTCACCCGCAGAGCAAAGCAAATGAACTGATTCACACCCCGAACACGAAATCCATTGATGAGCTGATTGCCTTCCTCAATATAAAAGAGGAAGAATGCGCGAAGTCCCGTGTATATATAATTGATGAAAAACCCGTGCTTGTTCTAATGAGCGGTAACGATGAAGTGAATGAAACAAAACTGCAGAAGGCACTCAGCTCAGAACCCCGCCCGGCGCATCCGGAAGAGCTTGCTGAGATTACCGGTGCTGATGCCGGTTCAATTGGTCCGGTCGGCTTTAAGGGAAGAATCATTGCTGACCTCTGCCTTAAAGAAGGGAACAATCTTTACAGCGGTGCAAATAAAAATGATTACCACATAGGCGGCATTGACCTGAAACGCGATGCTGAAGGTATTGAATACTTTGATCTCCGCACGGTTACCTCAGGCGAAGGATGCCCCTCCTGCGGAAAAGAGATGCAGGTATTCACTGCTATAGAGCTTGGGCATATATTCAAACTCGGCACCAAATATTCAGACGCGATGGGTGCAACATTCCTTGATGAAGACGGTACCGAGAAACCGATCATCATGGGCAGCTACGGCATTGGTGTTGAACGCGTAATGGCCTGTTATATTGAGCAGCACCATGATGAACGCGGAATCATCTGGAACAAAGCACTTGCTCCCTTCCATATACATCTGCTTGGTCTTAACATGAAAAAAGAACCTGTCATAAAAGCATCGGAAGAGTTATATACAAAACTTACCGCAGCCGGATACGATGTCCTTTTTGATGACCGTGAGGCACAGGCAGGGTTTAAGTTTAATGACGCAGACCTCCTCGGCATGCCGGTGCAGGTTATCGTGGGCGAAAAGAAACTCGCCGAGGGCAAAGTTGAGGTAAAGCTCCGCGCCACCGGAGAACGGGAAGATGTTTCACTCACGGAGCTTGAAGCATATATACAGAAAGTACTTCGCTAAGCATGAACGATCTGCATACTTATTCAGAAGAGAATCTGCTCGCGCAGATTGAAAACAGCCACTATGAGCTTGGTTTCTACCGGGTAAGGTTTTATACGAAGAACGGGCTCCCCGCTGATCAGCCGACTGATACACTTGATGAGTTTTATCTCTACCCCAGCGGCGGTACGCTGCGTGATAAAAATTTTAATATTATATTTTACAGTTCGAAGTTCGATACCTACCGCGGGTTCATTCCACCCCATTTAAAATCGTAGAGACACGCCGCGGCGTGTCTTTACTGTGTCTTAGCATTTCTTTCTCTTTGCGCGAACTTTGCAGATCTTTCCTGACTTCTGCCAAAATCTGACCAAATCCAAAAAAACTGTAAATACGCTCTAAAAACGCAGATTTTCTCAAAATTTGTCATACTAATTTTTGAGTGCAAATTTTGTTTTAACTCTTACATTTTGATTTAATTTCAGGGTTTGAATCAAAGATTTCATTAATAATATCGCACTAATTGGCCTAAGTCGGAACCCCATTTAAAATCGTAGAGACACGCCGCGGCGTGTCTTCACTGTGTCTTAGCATTTCTTTCTCTTTGCGCGAACTTTGCAGATCTTTGAAATGAAGGACATAAACCACATCTTGTATTTCCGCAAACGTATTTAAAACAACAGAGGCACGCCAACCGGCGCGCCTCTGTTTGTATATATTTCCTCTTAATGAAAACGAAGTGCGAATCCTGTCAATTCATACTTCAGACTTCATAATTCTTACTTCAGATAAACCATCTTTTTGGTCTGAACAAAGTTGCCTGCAGTAATGCGGTAGAGATAGGTTCCGGCTGCTACAACGCTTCCTGCATTGTCATCACCTGCCCACTGCATTGAATAACTTCCGGCTGCTTTGGTATCAGCTAAAAGGGTCTTCACTTCTCTTCCGAGCATGTCATAGATCTTTATCGTTACATACATTTCCTGAGGCAGATTGAATCTGATAACCGTTGCGGGGTTGAACGGATTCGGATAGTTCTGCTCAAGGGAGAACTCAGTCGGAATAACCACAGGCTCTTCCGTGCTGGTTGGTGTGTTCGGGATGAATCTCTCTGCCTTTGAATATGCTGAGTATAATCCTTCTGCATTCTTCGAACGGACTCTCCAGTAAACCGGAGCGCCTGAAGGGAGTGCATTAGCCATATATGAAGTCGAAGATATATTACCGACCGTTACCGCATTGCTGAAGTCGCTGTTCTGTGAATACTGCACTTCATAGGTGAGACCTGTTGCCAGTGAAGGCAGGAACCATGAAAGCTGTGCATCATTACTGGTAAGTGAAACACTGTTCACAGGTGAACCGCCCATCGGACGAACCGGGCTTGAACCTGCCTGTGTGGCAAAGGTTTCAGTACCCGACCATGATGAATAAGCAGAACCGTTAAAGCTTCTTACTTTCCAGTAGTAGATAACTCCCGGAACAAGACCGGTAAGCTGGGTTGAAGTATTGCTTCCTGCGTTAACAGTAACTCCGTTGCTGAAGTCAGATTCGCTTGCATACATCACCTGATAGCTGATGCTTGGTGATGAACCGTTTACGTACCAGTAAAGATCCACGGTTGTACCGGTTGCTGCACCGCCAAGAGGCCAGGTGAGAATTGGTACTAATGTGCCTGCATTTCCGGTTACTTCAAATGTTTCAACGTCGGTCCATGCTGAATAGGCGTTTCCGTTATAGGAACGCACTCTCCAGAAGTAGGTTGTGCCCGCCTGGAGGCCGCTAACCGCATAAGAAGTTGTATCAAGAGTAACCGTTGAACTGAAGCTTGAATCATTTGCCTTAAACTGCAGTTCGTATGTTACAGTATCAGCAGAACCAACAACATACCAGTTAAGTGTGGTGGCATCTGAATAGATAATCTGTCCGCCAATCGGGAACGAAAGCAGAGGTCTGATGTCTCCGGTAACACCAAATGTTACAAAAGATTCAAAATTGGTCCAGTCAGACTGTGAGCTTCCATTATCACTTCTGACACGGAAGAAATAGGTTGTTCCCGGCAGAAGCAGTGCGGTCTGATAATTAATATCAGTTATGCCTGTTGCACTGTGCACCGGTGATCCGAGAGTATCAGTATATACCTCAACATCAAAGGTAAGCCCGGCATGTGACTGCCCGATCCACCAGTAGAGTGTCGGCATAAGGGTATATACCATCACTCCGCTTGTCGGGTATGAAATATAGGGCTGAACCGCAGTTACCGCGGAAGTGCTGTAGGTGGTAAACAGTGCTGAAGCTGACCAGTCTGATGTATCAACTCCGTTAAGCGACCGTACCTGCCATTCATATTCTGTTCCGGCGGTAAGTCCGCTCAGTCCATAGGTGAGTGATGTACCCGCGCTTAATGCTGATGACCAGGTGCCAGATGAAACTTCCTTATAACGGACTTCATACGTATAACCAAATGAAGTTGTTCCGAGATACCAGTAAAGATCCGGTGATAAACTGTAAACCGTAGCTCCGCCAATCGGCCAGCTCTGTGTCGGGATGGTGTTAACCTCTCCGTAGGTGGTAAAGCTGTTGTGTGCTGAGTAGGTAATAATTGCGTTGGTGTTCTTGCTTCTTACTCTCCAGAAATACTGGGTAGCAGGCAGCAGTCCGCTGAGGGTATCGGTGATTGCAGCGCCAGCGTCAAGCGTGGTGGTCAGTGCGGCAGGGAAGGTGCTGTCAACTGAGTACTGCACATCATAGCTGATGCCAACGCCTGAAACATTAATGTTCCAGTGCAAAGTCGGGCTCAGGGTATATACCAGATGGTTGTTAATCGGATGTGTCAGATACGGAATAACTTCGGTAACGGTTCTGAACACGCTGGATGACCAGGGGGAAACATCCGGATTTGCATTTTCGGCATACACTCTCCAGTAGTAGAGGGTATTGTTTGCCAGTATGCTGTCAATATATAACGTAGTATCAGTCATCACGCTGTCATACATCAGAACTGAGAAGTCTGATAATGCTGAGAACTGAGCTCTGTAGTTGTCTGCACCGTCAACGGTTCTCCACACTAAGGTCGGATGGATTGAGTTGCCCGGTGAGAGATATCCCGGTGAAACCAGATCCGGAGCATCAATCTCGGTCTCAAATGACCAGACTGATGAGAAAACAGTTTCGTGAGGACCGTCAAATGCGCTTACTCTCCAGTAATATACGGTGTAATAATCAAGCGCTGCTGAAAGTGTATGCCCGCTTGATCCGATACCGGTGATGTTTCTTACAATGTTTGTGAAAGCCGCATCGGTCGCAACCTGCAGGCGGTAGCTTGTAGCACCGGTTACATCATCCCAGTCAAACACGGT
>JADLAF010000114.1 GCA_020848375.1 Ignavibacteriaceae bacterium | reverse complement strand
TTGTGAAAAATCCGCTTGATCTGCTGAATGTGGGGGATGTGATTGATGTAAGAATAATTTCGCTTGATATATCAAGAAAAAGAATTTCACTCAGCATGAAAAGCGGTTGAGAAGTATGAATTCTGAATTATGAAGGATGAATTTGTCTAACTAATCACTGATCTTTTGTAAGTTCGTTCTGTCCGCTTCTGACAAGGTATGGTATTTTGATAAAGGTGCTGAGACGCAAAGAGTTTTCCGGGTAATCTGCCGCAGGTGGGGAAAAAGTTTAACGCAGAGTTTTAAAGTGCTATCTTTTGAGTCTAAATCGTCCTTTAAAGTTCGTGCAAAGACTTAAGACGCAATGAGTAACTAATAACGCAGAGTTTTAAACACAGCACCCCTTTAACTTTGAGCAACAATACTAAGACTTGCCAGAAATACAATAAACTATAAGTTGAGTTTATTTAACTCCTGTAGCAGGATTGAACGTTTATTAAATCTTTGATACAGCTCTTCTCTTAAGTCAATAGCGGTCTGTATTCCGCCGAATTTTTTTACCTTCTTAAAATAGCTCAATATATCGCGGTATTGTCCTCTGTTTTTTGCTTCTTGTAATTGTATTGTCATAGCACCCGCATAAAGCAGTGAAAGTTCCTCCCGAAACTCTTTTGCAAGAAAGTCATCATACTTAACAATTTCACAAAGTTCGGGTTTCAGCATAAGATGCCCGAGCAGTCGCTGACCCCAGTTTTCCCGGATATATATATCAGCCACATAGTGAAAGTTTTCAGGTTTTGTCTGAAGGTCATTTATGAGTGATTCAACAAACTGAATCCATTTGTGCCCGTCGATATATTTTTTAATCATTGCATAAAAATCTGTTTTATAAACAAGACCTGCATGACTGATGGTCTGCACAGCTAAATTAAGAATCTTGTCATCCTCTTTTTGACGTATTGCTGTTTTGAGCAGCAAGCCATACCAGGTTGCGATTAATTTACTATTGCTTTTTGCTGTTGCATTAATTCCCTCTTCAGCAAGCAGAACAGCAAGTTTATAGTTTTTTGCTTTAAGAGCAGAATTAATCCGGTCTTCACGAAGAGCCGGATACTCCCAATGTTTCGCGAGAAACTGCACTACATCTGTCGGGGTCTTAAACTTTTCAATCAAAGTAAGAAGAATCCTGAGCTGTTCTTCTTTGTATTTCATCGGTATTATTTTATTGGTGACTGCATTTATAAGCTGGTTTACTTCAGATTCAGAATTGATAAGTCTGACGATCAGACCAATCATAGTCCCGTAACTTTCTCTTTCCGGGTGGGTATCCGCCGAAATAAGGTCAAGCATAGTATTTAACAACTCAAGCCGTGTCTGTTCATCCTTCGCTGCATTTCGGACTGAATCCCTTAATGCAAATTCCGCTGCAATTAGTAATGACTTTGCTTCATTCCGATTATCCCTTAGGCGGTATGCAGTTTCGGTGAGTGTTGAAATTACAGATGCTGAGCAAACAATCAGATTTTTATTCCCGGATTTACGTGATTGTTTTTCAACAGACTCAAACATTTTTTTTATTTCTTTAAGAGCAGAAGAAGTTGATTTTGGATCCAAATGGGTATATCCGCCGCTGTAACTGTTAATGATATCATGTATTTTATCATTAAAATAGTTCTTTGGAAGGATGCTGAGGTAATCCGGAAACAAAAGAATAAACTTTTTTGCAAACTGTCTGTCCTCCTCTGCCATTGAAAGAACGAAGGATTTTAACTTGTTTAAGGGGATATTGTTAAGAACTTCTTCAACAGACTCCTTGTAGGATACTGAAGCAATTTGGGGAGGTGAAACTTCTGAGGTAATTGCATCAGGGTCTTCACAAATCTTAAAGACCACAGCCGCGACATGTTTACAAAGATCACCATCATAGGGGCAGTCACAATCCCAGTGAAAGAGGGTGAATTCATCGGTGTCAAAACCAACTTCCACAGTATAGAGGTCTGAACCCTGCACGGTGGCCTCAAACATATTAACATCTGACCGTCTAAGGGAAAGGACACGACCTGAGAGAAAATAGTCCCGGCCACGGTCTATTATCCGATCGTCAGTATATTCAAAAAGAGCATCTTCAGCAGACATATCATTCTTTGGCAACAGATTAAATTATAGGAGGCAAATTAAGAAAAGTAAATGTTTCAACGGATATTTTACAGGGAATAATCTGCCCTCGGCTGATAGGATAAAGCATTTCGCGCAAAGAGCATTATACACGCAAATGGGCCGCGGATTAAACGGATGCTGAAGCAACGCGGATGAACACGGATTTATATGCCGCCCCGCTGGGGCTTAGTTGTGGGAATGCGGAATACAGTTATTGATATTTCGTCCCTACGCGACTGGTATAATCCTGTTTGTCTTGTGCACCCTTTAATCGTGTTCTATTACTCTTAACACTAACATTCTGACTGAGTTAAGCATTTCGCGCAAAGGCACCAAGGCGTAAAGAATATTCTACCCGCAAATGGGCCGCGGATTAAACGGATGCTAAAGCAGCGCGGATGAACACGGATCGGAATAAAAACCAGGACCATAAGTATTTCGCAGAGAATGGGGGAATATGTATTTTTGGAGTAAACATTTAAGGAATTACATGGCAACGTTAACACCCCCTGAAGTTCAGCCAGCGAATCCGGCTTCAAAAGAAAAGCAGATTTATACTCTGGTTGAGTCCTTTAGTGAATTTTTACCAATAGCAAATGACCGCAGCCGTATGGCCTATTGTCTTCTGACTGCCCCTGATCCGGTTCTGATCACCATTAAAACCAACAAACTGACCATTAAAGGAATCAGCGAAGAAGAACTGGCAAAAAAGATAGAAGCGGCATTGCCGAAATAACTTCCTTGCTTTGATCATCAGCGCGGAGCATGATTTTGGGGCAGGAGAAATGCTTGTGCTTTAGTAACCCAAGGGGCAGCTCCCGAACCAGAAGCTCAGAATGATACTATTTGTTATTGAAAAGTCTCAGCAAAGAAACATTTGAACATTTTTCCATGAGGTGTTAGTTTGAAAAACTATCTGCTTACCCCTTTCAGACCAGTCAGGTCATTTGAGCGGGTGCTGAGTAATAAGAACTACTTTGCCATAAGCTTTCTGTATATATCCATCCCCATTGCCGGATATACGGCAATGTATATATTCCTCACTATTGCAAACGGTGCTCCCTCGGTATTTACCCCCTGGCTGAATATTCCAAAAGATCAATACTACTCAATTAGCAGGTTTTTATTAGCTCCGAGTATGATTCTTTGCTGGCTGGCAGCAACTTCTGTGATGCAGATAATCGGCCGTCTGAACAATGGTGCGGGAAAATTTGAACAGATGCTTTCGGTGACCGCGCTCGGAATAAGCATATCAATGCTGGCAGGGCTGTTGCATGATCTTCCTATGAGCGCATTAAGCGCACTTGGGGTTATTGATGCGCGTGAACATGAAATTGCAATGAATTCCCCGACTATATACAGAACTTTGCTCTGGGTCAGTTATTCAATATATCTGATTGCGTTTCTTGTACTGTTTCCTGCAGCGGTTAAAACGGTTCACAAATTAACCTGGATAAAAAGCATTTTTGCGGGTATTACTGGGTTTATTATTTTTCAGGTAATCTTTTTTGTGTTTAACAGATAATAAAGCCGGGCTTCAGACAGATAAAGAAATTTATTTCACACTTCAAAACTTTTAACTCTCCCGGTTTAATGTCTTTTTAATTTCTCCCATTTTCCCTGGCTGATTTCGTAAACAAAATTAAGTCGTGATTCTTCTCCGTAATAGTTAACATCAAGCTCGCCGCATTTTTCAGCACCGATGCGTGAGATGGCAATTTGAGAACGAATGTTTTTTGCCCCGATATGGAAATATACTTTTGAGACAAAGCGGAATATATAATCAAGCATACTGTGCTTAATGGCATGATTGTAACCTTTTCCCCAGTATCTGGCGGCTAAAAAAGTATAACCAATAAGGATGCTGCTCTCCGCCTCATTGTAGCCATAATAGCGGGTGCTGCCGATAACTTCGCCTGATGTTTTATTAACAATCTTGAATGCTCCTTTGCTTTCAAGCGCTCCGTTAAAATAAGTGCGGAAAACCTCCGACCGCCATCGGTCTGGGTTGGGATGCTGCTCCCACACGGCGGGGTCAGACGCCGCGCGGTAGAGATCATCAAAGTCCCTTTCAGCAAGAGGATAGAGGATCACTTTTTTATTTTCGAGAATTGGCTGAATGTCGGGCTGCATATTTATAATAAATCAAAGTGGAATGTGATTAAAAAGTAAGAACCTTATGGCACTCAACGGTCCATTGCGCGAACTCCTTCATATTGCTGAGTTTCACCCCTTCGATAAAAGTGAGCTTGTCTATTCCGCGGGCTTCCGAACATCCGCCGCAGCTTTTTACCTCTCCTCCTTTAAGTAAAACAGATTTCAGCATCCGTTCGATATTATAGTAACCGTTCGGGGTGTTTTGGTTTGGCAGACCGCAGAAAACAGCATCAGCGAGGAGAAAGATTTTCACTTCGACTGATTCACCGTGATCTTTCTGCAGAGTCATAGCCATCCGCAGAGCGTTATAAGCTTTTTCGGTGCCGTAAGGAGCATCGTTGATAATAATTAATATTTTTTGCATTGGCGTTGCCTATTAAGAGAGATACATCTATAAAATATAAATAATTCAGAACAGGTTTGCAAAAGATTCAAGGTGTCTCTCACAGCTATTTCCTCCCCCTCAGATATCCCAACAGCTCTTTTATCGGCTTTCCGCTGAAGTTTTGTTTTATCCTGCGGAACCCGCCCCCATAGACCGGGTCTGTATCAGATTCGAGCATCTTCATAACCATGGGTGCTTCGTGGTCAGGGCTGCGGCTCAGGTAGCTCCATGAAAGATAGTTG
>JADLAF010000113.1 GCA_020848375.1 Ignavibacteriaceae bacterium | reverse complement strand
GCGGCGGTCTTGCTCCGTAGGAGTCCCTTCGGGAAAAACCGTTAAGGATGTATAGGGAAATAAGTACTAAAATTTTTTTGGAGAGTTGGTCCCGACGAGTCGGGATTGAATGCGGGGAAAAACAAAATTTGAACGGAGAGTTGGCAGAGTGGTTGAATGCGGCGGTCTTGAAAACCGTTAAGGATGTAAGTCCTTCCGGGGTTCGAATCCCTGACTCTCCGCAAAAATTAAGCCCGATACATTGTGTCGGGCTTTTTCATTTTAAATTGATGTGCGGCGGTCTTGCTCCGTAGGAGTCCCTTCGGGAAAAACCGTTAAGGATGTAAGTCCTTCCGGGGTTCTCCCGACGAGTCGGGACTGACTCTCCGCAAAAATTAAGGTCTGATGAAAGTCAGACCTTTTTTATTTACGGAGTAACTATGTACGTTGTCTATGTATTAAATTCCTTAAAAACAGGCAGACATTATTACGGTCACAGCGCTGATTTAGCCGAAAGACTCAAATCTCACAATAATGGAAAAGTCAGAAGCACAAAAGGTTATCGTGCATGGGAGGTCATTTATTACGAAGAATATCCAACCAAATCAGAGGCATACCAGAGAGAACTATTTTTTAAGAGCATTGACGGATATAATTTTCTCAAAGCAAAGGGTGTTATTTGAATGCGGCGGTCTTGCTCCGTAGGAGTCCCTTCGGGAAAAACCGTTAAGGATGTAAGTCCTTCCGGGGTTCTCCCGAGAACCGGGACTGACTCTCCGCAAAAATTAAGGTCTGATGAAAGTCAGACCTTTTTTATTTACGGAGTAACTATGTACGTTGTCTATGTACTAAAATCCTTAAAAACAGGCAGACATTATTACGGTCACAGCGCTGATTTAGCAGAAAGACTCAAAGCACACAATAGCGGAAAAGTTAGAAGCACAAAGGGTTACCGTCCTTGGGAGATAATTTATTATGAGGAGTATCCAACTAAAACGGAGGCATACGAAAGAGAGATGTATTTTAAGAGTATAGACGGATATAGTTTTCTCAAAGCAAATGGTATTATTTGAATGCTGCGGTCTTGCTCCGTAGGAGTCCCTTCGGGAAAAACCGTTAAGGATGTAAGTCCTTCCGGGGTTCGCCCGACGAGTCGGGACTGACTCTCCGCAAAAATTATGGTCTGATGAAAGTCAGATCTTTTTCATTTTAAAAGAATGAGGCGGTTATTAAAACAGTTTTGCGAATGTCTTTCAGGGATTTTCCCGACTTCAGCGGTGTCATAAATGGATTGAAATCCTATATATTAGCAACTCTGTGAAATAACATTCGACTCAGTCCCCTCACAAACTCAGGAAACAGCTCTATTCTTTTACTGTCATCGGGCTGAATCAAAAATGGTTCAACATCTTTAACCAGTGTGCTGGTATCTGTCATCTCAAGTTTTTGCATAAGCCGTATTTTGAGTTCCTGCAGATTAGTAACACCAGCTTTCTTCTCAAGATACCCATAATCCGGCTGTGTAAGACCAAACAGAAATATTACATCATAATAATCCCTGCCTTTCGGAGTCTTCCTGTTCAACACAGCCCACAATTTCTGGGAGAGGAGAATATTCACAGGGGTGTAATATATACGTGTAAAAACATCAAACCTGTTTAGTAAAAAGGATTCCCTCCGATAATCATATTGCTGCGGTTCGGTGTCAAGCTGAATAAGTATCTTCTCTTCCCTGAAGCCGGAGAGTCCGCTTCCATATAACAGACCCGGCATTTTTATATAACACCGAAATGCACCTTTGTGCACAGTTTTAATCTCTGCCTGATATCCTTCGTCTTCAAGTTTTTTTGCAATTATCTCTGAAAGAAAATCAAATTCATCTGCCGTCAGACCCGTATTATCAAAATCAAGATCCTCAGAAAAGCGGTTGGTCCCGAAAATGATCCGAAGGCATGTTCCTCCCATAAATGAAAGGCGCGATGCATATTCAGTATCAAAAATAATATTCAGGATTTTATATTGCAGATACTCACGCAGGATATTTCTCTTAAACGGCTTCTGATTTTCCGGATAAAATCGTTCGATGTCTGATATGTTAATCATGCTCTTTGATGACCCTTTCAAATATATACATTCTCTTTTCCAGCGCCTTGTTCCGGCAAAGCACCAGATACTCTTTCAGTTTCTGCCAGTCTGTTTGTTCCATGATCTGACCGGCATTAAATCTCATTCCGGATATTTTTTCGGGTGAATTAAGACCGGGGTTAAGATAAAAGTAATCAATGATCGCCTTTTCCGGCTCCGCCATCTTGATAACAGTATTCTTCCAGTTTAATAAATCATAACCAAAAAAACAGTCTTTGCTAATTGTTCTATAAGAAAAAATAATTTCATTGAAACTGCTCTGCCAGGTCTTTCTGGTTGAAACAGCCGTAATGCGGTAAACAGATTCCGGGATAAATCCATAATAAGCAAAAGCGGATTCCAGCGAAATATAGGATGGCTCATAAACCCTGCCGGAAAGATAATAGAGATACAACTCATCCACCTCAGAATCGCTGAAGAGATAGATACCATTAGCAACACGGGTAATGTAGCCCTTCTTCTGCCAGTCCACCAGCCGGTGATGATACACTTTTGAACGGAGCTTGGCAGTATCCCGGAGACTAAATGCCGGGAAACACTTCAGCTCCCTGGAAAAATCAACAAAATTCATCATATTTCTTAATTATACTGTTTCTAATATAAATAAGAAATAAATTCTGTCAAAACCTGAGGATTTTAGCATCAGAGGGACTTGTCTCCGGAGGAGCCGGACATTTGTAGAAATCAGAATTCCCCCACAACCGAAACCCGACTTGGAGGAGTCGTATATTGGTGACCCGTATCTTGCCCACAACCCCAAATCCCCTCTTACACCCCGCTGACCTGCATCACCAAAAACACCAATATCCCTGCGGTGGCGCCGAGGTAGAGGTTGCGGATATGTTTTCTGCCTTCGTCCCCGTTTGATTTGAGAAGCCGCAATGTGCACCAGCCAATGCTGATATCCATTATACCCACCGGTATCAGATAGATCAGCGGGAACCAGCCGAGGAGAAAGGGAACGACCGAGAGAATGAGTACAAACGAAAATAAAACCGAGCTTATGGTAAGTGCGGTTTTTCTGCCGTACCTGATGGCTATTGATTTAGAATTGATGAGTTTGTCCCCTTCCGCATCCATCGCATCGGCAGCGATTTCTTCCCCCAGATCAACCAGTGCGGCTATCAGCCCGAAGAACCAGGCCGTGTGGTGAAACGGCATCCCGACTGAGATTCCTCCGTAAATGAATGTCATCCCCACCGAAAAACTTACCATCAGGTTACCCGGCAGCCCGCTCTTTTTGTACTTTCTGTTATATAGGAATCCGACCAGGGCAACCGCCAGTGCAGTTACAAAGGCGGTCATCCCCAGCAAAAAACTAAGACCAATTCCGGCCAGAAAAAGCACTATAGCCCAAATGAGCGCCTCCGGGGGAGTCACTGCTCCGGAGGGTATTGGCCGGTGCGGTGAGTTCACCTTATCTGACTCGATATCAAAATAATCATTCAGAACCAGAATAGCCGCGGAAATCAGAAAGATGGAGAAGAACCCATATAATGTAACATCCAGGTCAGCCACACCCCCCAGAGCGAAAATCTGCCCCATAACAACACACAATCCGGCAGAGAACGGAAGCTCCGGTCTCATAAGCTTTATCAGCCCTTTAATACGTCTCATGGAAAAACCTCGTTTGTATGACCGTCAAAATTAGTAAAATTACTGCTGTCTTCTATTGAATTCAATTTGTTGTCCAGCCGATTTTTCAATGAATTGAGCGATGTTTTTGTTGAATTATGCTTCACTTTTACCCGTTCCTCCCGCTTCCACAACCTCATTGTATAACTAATCCATTCATTTCCAGTAATTTTACTGTATCGTTTTAACAATTTTGTAAAGACACATCTATGACCGAACGTACCATACCGCAGATGTTTGAGGAGAGCGTTAAGCATTTTCCAAACAATACTCTCATCCTCGAAAAAACCGAATCCGACTACAAGGGCTTTACTTACGGGGAGATCCGTACACGGGTTCACTCTTTGGCTGCGGGGCTCAGGTCCATGGGCTTAAAACATGGTGACCGGTCTGCCCTGATTGCCGAGGGAAGGCGTGACTGGGTTGTGGCCGAACTGGGCGTGCTTTATACCGGAGCAATAAACGTTCCTATATCAGTAAAAATTGATGAGTCGGCAGACCTGAAATTCCGTCTTGCTCACTCTGGCTGCAAAATGGTAATCATTTCAGCAGGACAACGTGCAAAAATAACCACTATAAAGAATGATCTGCCTGATCTGGAAAAGATAATTTTGCTGGACAAGTCCCTTGAACTTCATCCTGGTGAGATATATATAGAAGATGTAGTGGCGCTGGGCGAAGCATATCTGAAAAGTAATGCTCAAGAGTTTGCGTCCTGCTGGAGATCAATTAAGGAAAGCGACTATGCAAACATCTGCTATACCTCCGGTACTACAGCCGACCCCAAGGGTATTATTCTCACTCACCGTAACTACACCGCAAACGTTGAGCAGTCAAGTGCGCTGCTTCCTATCCCGGAAGATTACTGCTCACTGCTCATTCTTCCCTGGGATCATGCCTTTGCCCACACAGCCGGTATATATACGCTGATGAAAAACGGTGCCTCGATGGCAGCGGTGCAGCAGGGTAAAACTCCGATTGAAACCTTAAAAAATATACCCGCTAATATCCGTGAAACCCGCCCAACATTTCTGTTGAGTGTGCCATCACTCGCCAAGAGTCTGAGAAAAAATATTGAGAAAGGAATTAAAGAAAAGGGAGTGAAGGTAGAAAATCTTTATCAAAAAGCACTTGAACTTGCCATTGATTATAACGGACTGGGATATAACCGGGGAGAGGGGTTAAAGAAACTGAAATTTCCTTTATATAAACTGTATGACAAACTTATCTTCAGAAAAATCCGCACTAACTTCGGAGGTCGGCTTCAGTTCTTTATCGGCGGTGGTGCTTTACTCGATATAGAACTGCAGCGCTTCTTTTATGCAATCGGAATTCCCATGTTTCAGGGATACGGACTGACCGAAGCAGCACCGGTGATCTCAGCCAACGTTCCCGCCTGCCACAAACTTGGCTCGTCTGGTAAAATTGTTAAAGATCTTGAAGTGAAGATCTGCGATGATAAAGGAAATGCTCTCCCCGTTGGTGAAAAAGGAGAAATTGTTGTAAAAGGGGAAAACGTAATGACCGGATACTGGAAAAATGAAAAGGCAACGGAGGAAACCATTAAAAACGGCTGGCTCTTTACAGGTGATCTGGGATATATAGACAAAGAAGGATGGCTCTATGTTTCAGGCAGATTTAAGAGTCTTCTTATTGCCAATGACGGCGAAAAATACAGTCCTGAGGGAATTGAAGAAGCAATCTCAGAGCATTCTGTATATATAGATCAGATGATGCTGTTTAACAATCAGTCGCCATACACAGTCGCATTGGTCGTACCAAACAAGGAGAATCTGATAAAATATCTTGTATCGGAGGGACTAAACTTCAGCACGCCGGAAGGTCAGCGTGAAGCACTGAAGAAAATTGAAGCTGAAATAGCACGCTTTAAGGAAGGAGGAGAGCTTGGAGGAACGTTCCCAAACCGATGGCTCCCCTCAGCAATTGCTGTGCTTGGTGAGGGATTCACAGAACAGAACCATTTCCTTAACAGTACGCTCAAAATGGTTCGAGGCAAAATAGCATCTTTTTATCAGAACCGTATTGATTATCTGTTTACACCTGAGGGAAAGGATATTTGTAATCATCAGAACATGACGATTATCAGCAGATTGTAGTTGAAGTAATTAGCAATGAGTAGTTAGTAATTTGAAATACCTGACAGATACCCCACTTTTTCATCGCGATCTTTAACGTAAAACTGGTGTTATATATATAGCTCTGTAGAGACACGCCGCGGCGTGTCCCTGCGAACTCAGACGAAAACGCCATTTTTGCGTTGATGATTTTTATCGTAATGTTAGTGTTACATATATATGACCCTGTAGAGACATGCCGCGGCATGTCTCTACTAACTCACGCATTCAACAACTCCCCACTCACATTAAATCCCGAAGAGATGAAATTATATGCCAACACTTTTGCTAAGCTGTTTTTTAACGCCGAGTTAAAGCAAAGTTTAGCCAGGGTCGCGCAGAGTTGCAAATACGCATATATGTCTGACAAATCAATCATTTCAAAAGAATAATCTTTCTCACCTGCGAAAAACCTGCTTTTCCCTCACCGGGCTGTGCGCGCAATGAAACAAAATATATTCCGCTTGCCAGTCCGCTTCCATCAAAGGAAATAGTATAATATCCCGCATTCTGTTGTTCGTTGGTTACCGTCTTAACTAATGACCCAAGCGCATTATATATATCAACTCTAACGGCGGCTTCCTCAGGAAGCTGATACTTAATCTTTGTCACCGGATTAAACGGATT
>JADLAF010000112.1 GCA_020848375.1 Ignavibacteriaceae bacterium | reverse complement strand
TATCGGGTCCAATCGGCCTGGTAAAACTGAAAGACATTGCTGAAGACCTGAAGGATGAATTTGAGAAGGTTGACGGAGTGCTTGAGGTTAAAGTAAGCGGGGGCATGGAGCGCGAAGTTAAAGTTGACGTAGATGTACAAAAACTTCAGCACTACAATATCCGCTTTGAAGATATTAACAGAGCAATTGCTGACGAAAATAAAACAATACCCGGCGGGTCTATTGATGTTAATCAGACAAGCTTTCTGGTCAGAATCCCAGGTGAGTTTTCAAAACCGTATATCATTGAAAACCTTATTGTAAAGGTTAAAGATGGTATGCCAATTTATCTGAGAGATGTGGCGGAAGTGACCTATTCCTTTAAGGAAAGAACCACCTATGCGCGCCTGAACAGCAATGATGCAGTTTCGATTTCTATTTCAAAACGCGTGGGTGAAAATATCATCCGCATAGCTGATGATATTAAGAAATTACTTGCAGAGAAACAGGCAAAGCTGCCGTCTGATGTTAAATTCAGCATCACCTCAGATCAGTCTGAGGAGATTGACCTTCAGGTAAAAGACTTAGAGAACAATATCTTCTCTGGTCTTGTGCTGGTTATTGGTGTGCTCTTTTTCTTCCTCGGGTTCAGAAATGCACTGTTCGTCTCAGCAGCTATTCCGTTCAGTATGCTGATCTCATTCTTCATTTTGCAGTTAATGGGCATTACTCTGAACTTTGTTGTACTGTTTGCACTTATCCTTGCATTAGGTATGCTTGTTGATAACGCTATTGTTATCATCGAAAATATCTATCGTTTTCTTGAGGAGGGGAGTGACCTTGCTACAGCCGCAAAGCAGGCAACGGGTGAGGTTGCCTGGCCGGTAATTACCTCAACACTGACCACGGTTGCAGCGTTTACACCACTGCTTTTCTGGCCTGGTAGTGTTGGTGATTTTATGTTTTATATACCCGCAGTGCTTATTATAACTCTTGTTTCGTCGTTATTTGTTGCACTGGTAATTAATCCGGTCATAGCAGCTCAGTTCATGAAACTTGAGGAAGTTAAGGAGAGAAAAGGCATTCTTGGAAAAATTCTTAAGCCGTTTCACAGATCGACCGAATTTTTCCAGAACAAACTTCTCCCAAAGACTATTAGAATGTACGAAAAGACCCTGCGTACTGCTGTTGGTTCACCGAGAGATATTCATAGAAAAATAAATAAACGAAACTGGCTTGGGCTGCTCTCATTCGTGCTGATATTTGTACTCGAAGGAGTGCTTGCACTTTTTGCTCCAGTATGGGTTGAGCTTATTGTAACAGCACTGGCAATCGGTCTTACAGTATGGATATTTACTAATAACAAACTGCGGTTCGTTTTTGCAGCATTATTAACACTTGTATTTCTGACTCAGCTTTACGGTGCGATGGGGCTTGGTGTGGAATTTTTCCCGACTACTCAGCCGCAAAGAATCTATGTAAATGTTGAAACCCCTTCAGGAACCAACATTGAGGAAACTAATATTATAACTAAAGAAGTTGAAGATCGGCTCTTAGGCAGAAATTTTGGAGATGTTGAAGATATATCAGTAGTAGTTGGTTCCTCAACAAATCCTTTTGATGCAGGAAGTTCAACACCTAATAAATCTACTACAACAGTGCAATTCGTAGATTATGGTGACCGTGACACCAGTTCGCTCACAACTTCCGAAAAAATCCGTGACCTGGTTTCGGATATACCCGGAGCTGAGATTTCAATTGTGCAGCAGGAAAATGGTCCGCCGGTTGGTAAACCTGTTAACATCGAAATAAGCGGTGATGACTTCACACGGCTCGGCCAGATTTCTGAACAGATAAGAGAGTATATAAAGGATGTCCCCGGATTAGTTGATCTGAAGGACAATTTTGACGCCGGAAAACCGGAACTTCGTATCGCGGTGGACAGAGAGAAAGCTGCCCTTTACGGTCTCAATACATCACTTATTGCAAATTTCATCCGTACCGCAATAAATGGCACAACACCTTCAAAGTACCGCGTAAAGGAAGATGAATATGATATCACAGTCCGTTTGCGCAAAGACCAGAGGGAGTCAGTAGATGCACTCAAGACCCTTAAGATTATTTATAATAATGATCAGGGCAAGACACTAAGTGTTCCGCTCATCAGTGTTGCAGAAATCAGTACGGATAAAGGTCCGGGGGCCATCAGAAGAAAAGACCTCAAGCGGGTTGTTACCATAACCGGTGAGGCAATAGAAGGTGAAAATCCGAACGATGTGCTTCTGAAGGTTAAAGAGCGTCTTGCTGACTACCAGCTTCCGCAGGGTTTTACTCTGGAATTCACCGGACAGAGCAAAGAGCAGGATGAGGCGGCAGCATTCCTCGGGAAAGCATTCCTGATTGCAATATTGATGATTTTCCTTATCCTGGTAATCCAGTTTGATTCGCTCAACCAGCCGTTAATTATTATGTCCGCGGTGATAATTTCCCTGGTGGGTGTTTTCCTTGGTTTAATTACCTTCCAGATGCCCTTTGGTATCATTATGACCGGAATCGGGGTGATATCTCTGGCCGGGGTTGTTGTTAATAACAATATCGTGCTTATTGATTTCACCAACCAGCTCAGAAAACGAGGAAACAGCCGTGAGGAGGCGGTGGTAATGGCCGGACTGACCCGATTCAGACCAGTAACATTGACCGCAATAACAACCATTCTTGGTCTGATTCCGCTTTCGTTCGGTATCGGTTTTGATATGTATTCATTCACTTTTTCCTTTGGCAGCGAAAGTGCTGATTTTTGGAAATCTATGGGTATTGCGGTCATATTCGGTCTCGGATTTGCGACTTTCCTGACCCTTGTACTTGTCCCGGTCATTTATTTGACGATTGAAGAGGTGAGGGATACTTTAAGGTATAATCTTAAGAAGCTCTTCGCCAAAAAGGCAGATTAAGTCCCCAAAGGGGAAGTCGGTCACGGTTTCCCCTTTTTTTTTATCTTTGGTTTATATTTTATATGTTTTTTGAAATGTTATTCCGGGCATGATTCTATTTTTTGCGGTGATTCTACTTACGGCGGATTTCTTTATTTCGACTGTGGTGAAGAACTTGCTGAATGGTCTCCCCTGGAGCCACTTCCCCTTATGGTACACGGGAAACATGATCGGGATTTTTGTTAATAGTTTAATCCTTGTCTTCTTCTCGATTGTTTATTTCAGGCCACGGAAGAAAGAAAAAAACCGTTCCCACTTCCTTCTGCTGATACTCCTCGTGGGCATCCTGTTTCTTTTGGCGGGATACGGTCTGATGACCACCGATACTTTTGCAATTAAAAAGGTGGTGTTTTGGGACTATCAGCTTTCGTACGTTTTACCAGGAGTTTTTTTTACTCTGCATTATCTTGTTTTGCTGGGCGTGCTTTCATATTTGTGGCTGCAGGTTTTCAGAACGGAGACCATGTTTACTCTCCGTCTTATTTCCAATGTATTTTATGGTGCTCTCCTGCTCACCGGATTTGCGTTGTTATATAGTTTTATTGCTTCTCCTCCACTGTTCAAAGAGGGTAAAGTCTACAAAACCGGTGTTGTACTCGGTGCCGCGGTACAGAAAAACAACACCCCCGGATCAGCACACAAAAGACGTCTTGATGCCGCCCGAATGCTTCTAAGACGAGGCATAATCTCAGAAATCTTTCTAACCGGATCAAACACACCGGGTAAAATCAGTGAGGCAGAGGCAGGGCAAGGTTACCTTATATCAAAAGGGATATCAAAAGAACTGATTCATTACGAAAAGAAGACAACTTCTACGGTTGAGCAAATAAGATATTTACATCGTGAGTTACTTAAGGAAGTTCCGGCAGATAAGATAATCATAGTTTCTGACGAATTTCATTTACCCAGGATTCATCAAATAGCTGCTTTCTTTAATCTAAACATTCATCTTGAAAGAACGGTCGTAACTCCGACCTTCACACAAAGACTTTATCTCTCATCCAGAGAAGCGGTTGCATTACTGATTTTCTGGCTCTTCGGTATTTAAAAACATAACAGACAAACATGATCACCATCGGTAAACATAAAAGCAACAGAAGAATCATACGCGAAAAAGCATTGCAGGTTCTCTACGCATACTATTTTAATTCAGAGGGTATTGAACACCTCTTTAATTCGGTATTTGAAGATGTTAAAAAAGGACCGGATCGTGATTTTGGTCGAAGTCTGGTGAATAAGGTAATCATTAACTGGAAGAAGTATGATCTCGAACTTGAAAGCAATGTACAAAACTGGATTATCGAACGAATTGCAATTCTCGATCTGATTATAATCAAAATAGGACTGGCGGAAATAAATGAATTTCCTGAAATCCCTCCCAAAGTTACCATCAACGAGTGCATCGAATTAGCGAAAGAATTCAGTACGGATGAAAGCGGAAAATTTGTGAACGGAATACTGGATCGGTTTCACGGTGATCTGAAGAGTACAGACCAATTAAATAAGAGTGGATTGGGCATGATTGACAAACCTGCCAAAGGAAAACATGGTTAAAACATCTGAGCGGTTCAGGATTTTCATCTGGACACTCTTTGATTTTGCCAATACTTCCTATTCAATTACTATAGTCACTTTTTTGTATGCAGTCTATTTCAAAAAAGTAGTTGC
>JADLAF010000111.1 GCA_020848375.1 Ignavibacteriaceae bacterium | reverse complement strand
GCTCGCGAGCCGTCCCTACAACCTAACCCTAGATTACTTCGTTAACGGGCAGCGTAATGGTAAAGGTGCTTCCCTTGCCCAAGGTACTTTCCGCGCGGATGCTTCCGCCGTTTTTCTCTGTGAAATCTTTGCAGAGGATAAGCCCAAGCCCTGAGCCCTTTTCTCCTTTGGTGCCGGAGGTTTTCTGCTTTTCTGAAGGGGAGAATATCTTTTCAACAGCTTCCTTGCTCATACCAACACCCCGATCAGATATACTTAACGAGCAGGTACCATCCTCATTCATAGTCATATCGGCGGCTATAACCGAGCCCTCATCTGAAAACTTAAGTGCGTTTGAAAGCAGATTACGGATAACGGTATCAATCATATATCTATCTGCGGTGACCAGAACCGTATGGAGAACGTTATTCCTGATGGTGATGTTTTTGCTCCGGGCAATCTGATTAAGTGATTTAACCGCAACATCAAGAGAGTCCTTAAGTGAAAAAAGCTCCGGATGAAATGCTATCTGGTTTGTCTGCTGGCGCGACCAGTCAAGCAGGTTGTCCAACAACTGATGTGTTGATACCGAAAGGATGTTGATGTCACTGATGAGCATCTTTTTGTAATCATCTTCGGTAGTGTCATAGTCCTGAACCAGGATTTCCGAAAGACCAATCAAGCCGAAGAATGGATTCTTGAGGTCATGGGCGATTATTGAAAATAGCCGGTCTTTAGACTCATTAAGCTCATTCAGTTTCTGCTCGGTTTCTTTCAGTCTCGTCACATCATGAAAAGTGAGTATATATCCAAGCTGTTTCAGTCCGTCAGAAAGCTGCGCTGAGGTTATCTGATAAATGTGAGTATCACGTGAAATCTGAAAACTCTTTCCGGCGAGGAGCTCTTCGGTGTTTATTTCGGAACCTTTAAAAAGATGAGAAAGCGGAGTGCCTGTGCGGGCGGCAGATGGATAAACAAGCAGCGCAGAGCTGTTACAGTCAACAATGCGCTGGCTGCTGTCTGCAACAATAATTCCGGCCTCGAGTGACTCAAACACACGGTCACGCGCTGCAGGAACGATATCAAAGAGCCGGTACTTCTGCACCGCGTACCCCATAGCAATGGCGCTGTAGGTAAAAGCAATGTTGGTAAAATCAAGCCGCATGAAACTGTTCATCCCGGCAACGTAAATAACACTCGCAATTACGGGAACAAGAAATCCGCCCATAAGAAGACCCCCCTGGCTGCGGAACATAAGATTCTGCGTCTTAACAAAATACCCAAGATAAAGCGCGCTGGCAAAGAGAAGTATATACGAGTAGTAAACATGAACATGAAACCACGGGCCCCAGTCTTTCGAAATCAGAAGGAAAGAACCCACCTCACTCAGGCGTGCATTACGGTAGAGCAGATCGTGGGACTCCATCGTGAGTGCGAAAATCATGGTGAGGAATGGGATGATGTTGAACAGGACAGAGATAGAGAAAAATGATTTCCGGCGGAAGTTTGTGTAGTCAAGAACAGCCAGCAGCCAGAACGAGCTCATGAACGGGATGCCTAGGAAGTACTGTACCTTAACACCGGTCAGCTTCATGGAAAGAGTATCAGCCGCTATTTCAATAAAGTAGCCAACATTCCAGAAAACCGCAGCCACCTCACAAAAGGAAAGGAATAAAGCGCCGGGCACACTTCTTCTGGTAAAGAAGTAAACAGCAGCCCAGCACGCAAACAGTGTGGAAAGGGCAATTAACAGCAGAAAAAGCGTTACCTCAGAAATATCTGTCACTCGCTTTGAAGTTAAAGAATTACAGCTAAAACTTTATTATGTTAATATAATTCAATTCAACGGAATTTGAAGATGAGAAATATGGGCACGGAAACAACAATGAGACCAGCCCTGTTACAAAACACAACCAAAACAACAGATTACTGATCAATGGAAAAAGAGATTGCAATAATTGATGCTTTTACCCGTAAACCCTTTGGCGGAAATCCGGCCGCGGTCTGCCTTACCCCTGAGCCGCTGAAAGAAGAAGAGATGCAGCTTATAGCCGCTGAGTTTAATCTTTCTGAAACCGCATTTCTGGTACCGGTAAATGGAAGCAGTGAAAAATTCAATCTGAGATATTTTACCCCCACAACTGAGATAAAATTCTGCGGACACGCCACACTTGGGTCATTCAAATTCATCTTTAACAAAAAAGGATTGAGCCGGGCGGAGTTCAAAACCGGCGGCGGACTGATTCTGACAGGAAAGAAGAAGGGGGATGAAATTGAAATGCTGTTTCCCCTATACCGGACTGAAATGACCACCGTTCCGAATGGGATGAAGGAAGAACTTGGAATAAGCCGGATACATGACTGCGGCTACTGCCATGAAACAGGTATGATACTGATCGAAATAACTGACCCGGCTGAGCTGCGCGGTCTGAGCCCTGACCCCCGCGGCCTTAAAGCCACAGCGGAGAAATGTAACTCCGTAATAGTTACAAGCCCATCAGACGTGAATGAATATGACTTTCTCTCCCGCTGTTTTGCCCCCTGGGTGGGGATAGATGAGGATCCGGTCACCGGTTCAGCTCACTCGGTTTTGGCTAAGTGGTGGTCCGACCGGCTGGGGAAGGAAGAGCTCCGCGCTTACCAGGCCAGTCGCCGCGGAGGAGAAATGAAGCTGAAAATAACCGCAGCCGATACCCTCCAGGTAACTGCGGGAGCCGTGATGGTGGTGGAGGGGAGGATGGGGTAACTATTAAAAATGAATAACTTGATGGATGAAGAGAGAATTTTTCACAGGAGAGAATATAGATGAAGAAAAAAATCGCACAGATTAAACTGAATGAAGATGAATACAACGAAATTCTAAGTCGGGCGGTTGTTGAAATACACAATGCTCGAGCGATTATCGCAAGACAGATTAACAGTGCTTCGAATTCAGTTTATTGGAATTTGGGGAAATTACTATTTGAAAAGCAATTAGAAGAAGGGTATGGCGGCGGCGTGGTAAAACGGCTTTCTGTCGATTTAAAAAAAGAGTTTCCGGATATGGGGCTGTCGCCGCGCAATTTGTGGAATATGAAGCGGTTTTATGAGCGCTATTATTTGGCAGATGAAAAACTGCAACGCAGCGTAGCAGTTTTGCCATGGCGGCATAATTTACTTCTGCTTGAAAAGCTGCAATCATTTGACGCTGTTCAATTTTATGCTAACGAGGTATTGAAAAAAGGATGGTCAAAAGATTTATTACTTAATGCGATTAAAATTGACAGCTATGATAAAGCACAAAAACTGGTAAAAACCAACAATTTCACCCAATCACTGCCAACTGTTCATGCCGATTATGCGAATGAAGTTTTTAAGAGTAGTTATAACCTTGGCTTTCTGGGGATTACCGAACCAACGAAAGAGCTGGAACTTGAAAAAAGACTGATTGCAAAAATCAGGGAATTTATACTTGAACTCGGCAAGGGTTTTTCGTTTATTGGCAACCAATACAGACTTGAATATCATGGTAGAGAGTATTTTATAGATTTACTCTTTTTTCACCGAGGTTTGAGAGCATTGGTTGCTGTTGAACTAAAAATAGGCGGCTTTAAGCCCGAGTATGCAGGCAAGATGAATATGTATCTTTCATTGCTTGACCGATTGGAAAAAGGAGAATCTGAAAATCAGTCTATAGGTATTATTCTCTGTGCGGAAAAAGACCATTTAGAGGTAGAAATTGCCCTTCAAGACATCAATAAACCTATTGGTGTAGCTGAATACCAATTACTTTTGCCCAAAGCTGAATTGCAAAAGCTGGTTTTAAAAGAATTGAATGCTAATTAAGATGATGAAGCGAAAGAAACAAAATAAGAGTAATGAATGCCGGGGTTACTATAACCCTATCGCTCACGATGTGGTTGATCGCATATATATATCCTCCTCACAGCGTAAACGTGGTATCCACCGTAGTAGTGTCGCTCTGCCAGAAGCGGAAGGTGTAGCTGCCGGAGGGAAGGCTGGGGATTGAAATACCCGTCAGATACCTGATGATACCCTGCGTGCAGACCGCTCCCTCCGGCTGCTGTCCGTAAACGGTGATAACACGGACTGAATCAGCGCTAAAAATTTCATAATGCGAATACCTCCCGCAGCCGTTAGGCCAGCTTGCCCAGACCCACGCAGTAACAATTCCCCCGGTTCTCGTTACATCAACAATGGAAGTCACGGGAGATTTGGC